>JBDNIP010000280.1:0-7425 GCA_041688245.1 Algoriphagus sp. | reverse complement strand
TTCCAAGCCAAATATAAATCGCAATAGTTAACACTACCAATAAAAGGCCTAAATGACGAGCGTATTTCCATGGATGCAGTTCTACCGGCCCAATATCAGAGGGCTTGAACTTATTGGTATTGGGATAAAAATAAGATACTCCAAACATGACCAGCATATTCAAGACAAACTCAATCCCCCAGATATGTACGAAGTGAATGTTTATCTTAAAAATAAAAACGGACAGCACGTAGAAAGCCAATCCTACCAGCAATCCTACCTTAGCACCCATTGCCGAAATTTTTGGCAAAAATAGACCTGCAATAATGATGGATGCTATGGGGATAAAGAAAATACCATTGAGCTGCTGAAGGAGCTGATAAAGTCCATCGGGAGCACCAGCAACCAAAGGAGCAGCCATGATTGCGCAAAAAGCAAGAACGATAGAGGTAAGCTTTCCAACCCATACTAATTGCTTCTCCGTGGCATCTTTTTTCAGATGTCTTTTATATATCCCAAGACTAAAGATCGTAGCGGTACTATTTAAAACACTATTGAAAGTACTCAGCACTGCACCCATTACTACAGCGGCAAAGAAACCAGTCAAGCTCACCGGGAGCACTTTTTTAATCAACGCAGGATAGATCAAATCTTGATTATCGTACAGACTGTCTCCAAAATAATAAAATCCTATGACCCCTGGCAAAATAATGATCAAGGGGACAAATAATTTCAAGACACCAGTATACAGTAGCCCTTTTTGAGCTTCTGCCAAGTTTTTTGCACCAAAAGCTCTTTGAATAATAGTCTGATTCATACACCAAAAATACAGTTGGTTGATCATCAAACCTGTAAACAGAGTTTCAAAAGGTAGAACAGAGTCTTTTCCTCCTACCACATTGAATTTTTCAGGAGCAGATTTATAAACTTTACTCAATCCTTCAAAAATATTCCCACCTCCAATGTCCCAAAGAGAAAATCCTAAAACTAAGAGACCTCCTAAAAAAAGACCAATTCCATTTATCGTGTCTGAAAATGCTACCGCCTTTAGTCCTCCAAAAATTGCATAGATAGAACCAATAGCGCCGATGACTACCACCGTTAGCCATAACCCTGCCTGTTGGCTGATCTCCAGTGTTTCAGAAACATTGAAGATACTCTCCAGATTAATTGCTCCTGTATAAAGCACGATGGGTAATAAAGTCACTACAAAAGACACAATCAGAAAAAGTGCCACCAATGTCCTAGTCACCCGATCAAATCGATATTCTAAGTACTGAGGAATTGTGGTCAATCCCATCCTCAGAAAACTAGGAATAAAATATAATGCTCCAATAACCAAAGCAATAGCTGAGGTTACCTCCCAGGCAATGATGATAAAGCCATTTTTATAAGCCGAGCCATTCATTCCGATCAAATGTTCAGTAGAAATATTGGTTAATAACATGGACCCCGCAATTACGACTCCTGTCAAACTCTTTCCTCCTAAAAAATACCCATCTTGAGTATCAAGTTTATCTTTGCGAAGTTTGTACCAAGAAAAAATTGCCACAAAACCTGTAAAGGCCAAAAAGGAGATAATTGTCAGGGTCATAGAAATTAGGCTGGGTTCAGAAAAAATTAATATACACTAAATCGGTAAAATATCGATGTATTAAACATGCAATCGATTCCTGAACAAATCTACTCATAAAAAAATATGTGTTCCAGATCGCAAAGCGGGAGAAAAAAGCAAATCTAGAATCTTGGAATGCAGTAAAAATGATTCTAAAAATAAAGGTCCAAGCCGAAAGACTTGAACCTTTTATTTCTAAACATTTAATCTGCTTTTTTAAGAACCAACTCCTCTTCTTTGGTCAGTGGTCTTTCGCAAAAAGCTACTCTGGTCTGTTATCTATCAAAAGTTATTTGATTGTGATCAGTTCAATTTCAAAAATTAAATTTGTACCTGCTCATTGATGATTAGCATCCAAAGTGATTTTGGCATCATCAACATCTACTACAGTGACAGGCATAGGCTGTCCATTGTCACCTTGAAGCTGTAAAGTCATACCCAACTCAGGCTTTATATCTGCTGGAACTTGCTCCACAGGCACTTCGATCATCATATCATCTCTTCGCTCACCATAGGCCTCTGCCGCCGGAATAGTCACCGTTTTTTTATCACCGATTACCATACCATAAACGGCAGTGTCAAATCCTTTAATCATATTTCCATCTCCGAGGGTAAATCCCAGAGGAGCTCTTGTCGCTGAAGAATCAAATACGCTTCCATCTTCTAATTTGCCGGTATAATGCACTTCTACTGCATCCCCTTTTTTAGTTTGCATAGTATTATATTTTAATGAAGCCTAAAGGTACGAAATTCTACTAAGGCATAAAAACCGGGCTCGGCTGTTCGATAATAGTCTAAAAACGTACGATTTCGGACAATATTTGGGGAGAAACAGTCTTGGATTAGCTTAAATTCACATTGGCACCATTTTTCCACTGATATAGACAAAGAATTACACATGGAAAATCAAGGTTTAGGAAAAATCCTTATCATCGATGATAACGAAGACTTATTATTCGCAGCGAAAATGCTGTTGAAGAAACATGCAAAAGAAGTCATGATTGAACAAGATCCAAGAAGGATTCCTTTTTTGATTAATAATAATAATTATGATGTGATCTTGCTTGATATGAATTTTCGAGAAGATACAACTTCCGGTAAGGAGGGTTTTCACTGGTTGAAGCAAATCAAAGAAATCGATCCAAAGGCAGTGGTGATCTTAATCACTGCATTTGGTGATGTGGAGATGGCTGTACAGGCTTTAAAAGAAGGTGCTACTGACTTCATCCTCAAGCCATGGCAAAACGAAAAACTCATCGCTACACTTTCCTCAGCAATCAAATTAAAGGAAAGCTATAATGAAGTGGACAAGTTGCAGAAAAAGCAAAAGCAACTTCAAACTGATCTCAAAAAACCTTACAGCGATATCATTGGGCAATCTGCCTCGATGAAAAACATTTTCTCCATCGTCGACAAAGTCGCGCAGACTGATGCCAATATTTTGATTTTAGGAGAAAATGGTACGGGTAAGGAATTGATTGCGAGAGCAATTCATGATCGATCTCTCCGTAGAGACGATATCTTTGTTGGGGTAGATATGGGTTCGATTACCGAATCACTTTTCGAATCAGAGCTTTTTGGTCACAAACGCGGCGCATTCACGGATGCGAAAGAAGATAGAGCCGGACGATTTGAAGTTGCTGACAATGGAACCCTTTTCTTGGATGAAATCGGAAATCTTTCAATGCCCCTCCAATCCAAACTTTTGACAGTACTCCAAAAGCGTGAGGTCACCCGGATCGGGACTAACAAGTCCATTCCGATAGACATTCGCCTAATCTGTGCCACCAATCTGCATGTGCATGAAATGGTAATGGAGAATACTTTCCGTCAGGATTTACTTTACAGAATCAATACCGTAGAAATCTTCCTGCCTCCTTTGCGAGAGCGTCATGATGACATTCCGATTTTGGCTAATCACTTCTTGAAAAGCTACGGACAGAAATATCGAAAAGAATTCAAAGGTCTCACCTCATCCGCGATGGACTTACTAAAGCGATACGGATGGCCGGGAAATATCCGCGAGCTACAGCACGCAATCGAGCGGGCGATTATTATGGCAGATTCAAATGAACTGGATGCTAGGGATTTCTTTTTTCTCTCCGCGAAGCCGGCTTCTGATAAAGTTACACAAGCCGTCACGCTAAATCTAAACGATATGGAGCAAACCACCATTCAGCGGGCCATTGACAAAAACGGAGGGAATATCTCCAAAGCAGCAAAAGAACTTGGCTTAACTCGAGCATCACTATACCGTCGACTGGAAAAGTATGGACTATAAAGTAGGCTTACTAGGACGAATCGCATTTCTATCGGCCGCTCTTTTCTTATTGGCATACACCATCTTTGATAGCTGGGGAGTCTTTATGATCTCCCTATTATTGATCTTGGTCGTATTCCAGATTATCTATTTGATCAAATACTCCCAAAGCTCTTTTCAAAAAGTCAGAACCTTTCTAGACAATATCAAGCAGGATAAATACTCCCAACTCTATCCCGTGAAGTTTGATGGTACTGAAAACGATGAACTTCACATCGAGTTCAACGCCATCCTAGCAAAGCTTAAAGAAGATCAAGCAGAGAAAGAAGCTAATTACCAGTACTTCCGTTCGGTGTTCAAGCACCTTAGTATCGGTCTAATCACTTTTGGGGAAAACAATAAAATCCAGCTTATCAACACTGCTGCCAAACGAATTCTCAATGTCGAAAACCTGATGAAAATTGAGGAAATAGAGGAAATCAATAAAGAGCTTCACCTAGCAATCCACTATCTGAAAACTGGTGGAAGTGAACTGATCAAAATCGCCCATCCAGATGGCATCATGCAACTCTCCGTCTATGTAATCGAACTACTGATGCGTGGGGAAAAATTCAAGTTGGTCTCCCTCCAAAATATCCAGTCTGAACTCGAAGAGAAGGAAATGGAAGCCTGGCAAAATCTAGTCAAAATCCTCACCCATGAGATTATGAATTCCATCGCACCGATCTCTTCCTTGGCCGGGACAATTAAATGTGACCTAGAATCAAAAACCGAAACGAACGAAGAACTCAGCCCTTCAGATCTTGAAGACTACCTAATGGGAATCTCTACCATCGAGAAGCGAAGCCAGGGACTGATCAGTTTTGTATCGGACTTCCGATCACTAGCCCATATTCCAGTTCCAAAGTTTTCAATCATATCCATATCAAAGCTTTATGATCAACTAGAGGTTCTCCTTAATCATCAGCTCGAGGCTGGAAAAATCAAAGTAATAAAAGAACTTAATCCCAAGGAACTGATTCTTTTTGGAGACGAAACACAGATCGAACAAGTCCTCATTAATCTGACACAAAATGCCATCCAAGCCTTGGATGATGCCGAAGAGAAGGTCATTACATTACGTGCTTACATCGACGAGGCTGGAAAAATAATTCTGGAAGTAAGCGATACCGGTAAAGGAATCGAAGAAGAAGCACTAGGAAAGATATTTATCCCATTTTTCACTACTAAGAAGAAAGGCTCCGGTATCGGTCTAAGCCTCTCCAAGCAGATCATGCGAAGCCACAAAGGAAATATCCAAGTCAAGTCCGAGCAAGGTGACGGAACTACTTTTAAGTTGATTTTTAATGGGTAGGGACTGATTCAGAAAAGAAAATTAGCTTAGTGGCGTAATTGCGGATAATCATATTCTATATTCAACTGTCACACAATCCAACCGATGAGCAATACAGATTTTAGCTAAAATTACCTTGCATCTTTGGAAGTACACAATAGAAATCCAGAAAAAGGACTTTTTTAATGTTGATGAATAAAGGCATTCCAAGGCAGGTTTAATGGGTATACTGCAAGTGTTAGGATTGATGAAATAAAAAAGTGTTAAGCGTTAGAAATAATCATGGAGCTGATGTAATCAGCAATAGAAACAACTAGGTAAGTGTGATAT
Source organism: Algoriphagus sp. (assembly GCA_041688245.1). Lineage (GTDB taxonomy): Bacteria > Bacteroidota > Bacteroidia > Cytophagales > Cyclobacteriaceae > Algoriphagus. The sequence continues at coordinate 1,908 of JBDNIP010000280.1, read as the reverse complement.
ATCATGCATCCGATAAACCTGGATTTATCATCGCTCCGGGAAGGCCTCATGAGAAAGAATACCTAAAAATAAAATGAAAGCTTGCCCGACTTACATATTTCTATTCGTACTGCTATTTCTAAGCAAGGTCTCAAATGCTCAAGAGATAATTTTGTTTAAGGAAGTGGATACCATTCAACTTTTCATAGAGGTTTTTTATCCTGAACAACTGGATACTTCCAAATCGTATCCTGCCATGATTTTCTTTTTTGGTGGTGGCTGGGTTGGAGGAACTAGAGCTCAGTTTGAGCATCAAGCATACTACTTCTCAAAAAGAGGATTGGTCTGCTTCTTGGCGGATTACCGAACCAGAAATCAGTATAAAACCAGTCCGTTTGAATCTTTAAAAGACGCCAAATCGGCCATTAGCTATATACGAGCAAATGCAGATAAATTTCATATTGATGCTGAACGGATCATCGCTGCCGGAGGATCTGCGGGTGGACATTTGGCTGCCGCTGCCGCATCGATAGAAGATTTCAATGAAGACACGGATAATCTAAACATTAGCCCCATCCCGAATGCCTTGATTCTTTTCAATCCCGTAATTGATAATGGGCCTGGAGGATATGGTTTTGAACGAATTGGGAATAAGTATAAAGACTTTTCACCTTTGCATAATATTAAAGCTGGGGTTTCTCCCACCCTGATTTTATTGGGTACAAATGATAATCTTGTTCCAGTCATCACGGCTGAATACTATCAAATGGCTTCCGAAAAAGTGGGTAGTAGATGCGATTTGCTACTTTACGAAGATCAGCCTCATGGTTTTTTTAACTATGCGAATTTTGAATACTACAAAAAAACTCTTCAGGATGCAGATGATTTTTTACAATCGTTGGGATATCTACAAAAGGAACCTTTGGTGAGGATTGATTGAGGGATTAAGAGATTTTATTAGTAGGCTTATGGCAAATCAATTCCAAGATTAGACAGTCAATTCTTTTCCCTAAAAAATACCTTTGAAAATTTTTAGACTGGTAAGCTTTCAGACTGGTACCGAAATGTGAATATCGAATGTGAAGCACAAGAACTAAAAGAAATACTTGACGTCAAACTTAGATTTCGGCAGGTCGATTTGTTTAGATTCTACCTTTAATATAAAGATTGTGAAAAACTGATATTGATCTCTTGGTAGATTTTGAAATCGAAAAAAAGCTTTTAATAACTATTTAGCCAGTAATAATTTATTTGAAAGCCGATTCAAAAGTCAGTAAATACAAGTAGTCGTCACTAATAAGCTAGACCAATCTATCGGTCCGAAGATATTAAAAAGAAGTGCGTGAATAACTGCTCATTGAGATACTAGGTGGAGGAAAGTGTATGAGGGAATTAATAACCCGATAACCCCATTTTCCCTCTTCTATTTCGTTCCTTTGTTAGTGAAATAACATCACCCAATTCGTTATTTCACATCTCAAATAGAACCCCATTTATGACTACCTACCAACTAATCGAAGCTGAAATTTTAGCAGCGTCAAACATCCTTATCACTTCCCATAAATCTGCCGATGGTGACTCAGTCGGCTCTTCTTTAGGTTTATCACTTTTTATAGAGAAGCTGGGCAAAAGGGCTGTCATCTGTCATCCTGACAAGGCACCTAATTTCTTGGACTTTCTTGGCTTATCATCCATAATCACCATGGATCAGGAACCTGAGAAAGTAACCGAGGCATTCCAAAAAACGGATCTGATATTTTGCCTAGACTACAATTCCATAGATCGTGTGGGTAAAGAAATGCAAACCTTGCTGGAATCAGCCACTTGCATCAAAATCATGATTGACCACCATCTTGATCCGCAAGATTTTGTTTCCCTTACCGTATCCGAAACTACAGCTTCCTCTACTGCTGAGTTGATTGTGGAATT
>JBDNIP010000279.1:0-1404 GCA_041688245.1 Algoriphagus sp. | reverse complement strand
CCTGATGATAAAATAGGGTTTCCAATTTCACAAACTGAAACGCAAGAGATTGGAATGAAAGCTGCTGCCATGAACTTAAAAGGAATGATATATCTCGATCAGGGCTCAAAAACAGAAGCTAAAATAGCATTTGAAGAAGCTATACAGCTTGAACCAACTTTCAGCCTTGCGATAGAGAATTTGAAAAAAGCAATTTAAATCTCTTACTATTTTTTCCCAAAAAACCGGCCCCCGTCAAAGATGCCGGTTTTTTTTGTGTTTTTAAGGGTAAATAAAAAAAGCTGCAGCAGTAGTGATCAACGAAAGCAGTAGGCTGAGTAAGATAATTTTTGAGTAATTAGTTATCCATTGACCTTTTTCCGGTTTATCTACTCTATCTAAGTCCTTATTTGGTCTAACTATTTCTTGTACTAGGGCTAGACTGCCTAAAAAATAAATGGCAAGAATTAGAAGAAAACTGGCGATTATCTCGAGCACTGGAAGCTTATTTTTCACAAAGGTATAAGCATTTTAGAGAGAAAGTACAGTCAATCAAAAAATTAATCCGTCGCTACATGAAAATGTAAAGCGTAACTCGATTAATTTGCTCTATATATCAATTTGTCTGCGGGCTATTTTGTCGTTCGGGATAATATTACTAGCTAAACAATCTGTTACGTAAGGCCTAATGGAAGTAATCTAGCCACTAAATGCGGTGCCGCTGATGTGCCGATACGAGTTTTGGCCACACATCAATTATTTTCGTCTTTTAATGGTGCAATTGCGGATATACATATTCTTCAATATGATTATACGCAATTATGCCACTAACCTGATTTTCTTTACTCTACTGACAGGAAGACCGATGACTGGTGACCAAAGCACCAATAATGCTAGTGTTTATCATATATTAAGCTGCTTTTTGATTTTTACTGGCTCAACAGTGGAGATACATATTCTTTAAAATTGAAAGAATAAGAATTTCCGTCCGTATTTGATTTTGCTCGAGAATAGTCTAATTAATAAGGAGAACCGAAGGAGATTTCGTGGGTTTTACTATCCAGTAGCTCTCCATTCTCGCATTTCAAGACACGGTAAGGATACTTCCGTAGTAAATCATGGTTGTGAGTTGCCATCAAAATTGCAGTCCCATTTTTATTGATTTCCTGAAAAAGCTTAAAAATCCCGTCAGAAACGTCGGGATCTAAATTACCAGTTGGTTCATCGGCTAGAAGAATTGACGGCTCATTCAAAAGCGCTCGGGCAATAACTACGCGTTGCTGCTCACCACCCGAGAGTTGATGGGGCATTTTGTCCAGTGCATTGTCTAAGTCAACTAATCTGAGTACTTCAGTCATTCTCAACAGGATTTTTGATTTATCCGTCCACCCTGTTGCCTTCATCACAAAGGCTAAGTTTTCAGCT
>JBDNIP010000278.1:0-2198 GCA_041688245.1 Algoriphagus sp. | reverse complement strand
TTTCCACTTTTCCCACATCCAAAGAAAGGTTACGCCGCTTTATTGCTGTCTGAATGGATTCACGATTGCCCAAAATTGTCAAGCTGACCACAGATTGCTGAATAAGCCGATTTGCTGCGATCAGAATCCGATCATCTTCGCCTTCAGGAAGTACAATGTGTTTTTTATGTTCTTTGGCCCGCTTGACCAATTGATATTGAAACATCCTCGGGGTAAGTGTTTCAGAATGAAACGAAACCAGCCGCTCACTCAAAGTATCTTCATCCACAGCATCTTCAAAAAGCCGAATTGCCAATGCTATTTTCTCTTTATCATCCGGAGAAATTCGTGCACGGATTTCATTGACTCTCGTGACTACATTGAAGGTGCCTTCACCTACCTGCAAAACAGGCAAAACAGTTTCTAAGCCGTCGAGGAGTTTAATAATTGGAGCCTCCGGCAAAATCCCTCCAGTTAAAACCATTCCTGCGATTTTCCCAAAATTTCGGGAAACATTTGCCTGAAAAGCTCCCAAGATCAAATCTGCTCTATCTCCGGGAGTCACCACCAAGGTATTTGGCTGTAGTCGATCAAGGAAATTTCGCAACTGCATGGCGCCGACGATGGATTTAGAGACTCGATTGGAAAGAAGATTCTCACCAAAAAGTACTTTAGCACCCAACGAATCGCGGATTTCTTCCATGGTTGGATTACTTAACTCATCCCGCATGGGAATGGATGTCACTAAGATCTCTTTCGGTAATACTGCCACCAGACGATCTGTGATTTCTTTCTCTTGCCCGGAAGTCACTTTGTTTGCTACCAAAAACAAGACCTGAACGCCCCTATTCAAAAATCCATTCGTTGTGGCTTGAGCCAGATCCACTATTTCCGATACTGATCTTTTGGCTCCATTCAGAATGATTGCAGCAGGTATTCCCAGGTTTTTGGCAATTGATATATTCCCGTCAAACTCCACATTGGTATTGACATCCAAGAAATCTGTACCCTCCACTACCGTGAAATCTGCTTTTTCCTGAAGTTTTTTGAAACGATCGATCGCAGAGTCAATCAAAAATGATTCGTTTCCGCTATTGATCTCTTTAATGGCTTTTTTTCTAGAAAAGACAAACATCTCCTCATAGGACTGTGCAAGCTTGAAGTGCTCTTTAATCAGTTCAAGCCTGCGATCTTTGTCTTTCAATCCCCCAGAAACAATAGGTTTGAGGTAGGCTAATTTTTCTGTCTTGCTGGCCAAAAGATTCATCAGTCCCAGAGCAATGATGGATTTTCCGGAGAAAGGCTCTGTGGTGGTCAGGTAAATAGCGTTGGTCATAGGTGTAATAGAATTTAATTTGAAGCAAATGCAGCTTTTCTCTATCCGCAGAATAAGTAATTCTTCGGTGGCAATATTCTGACAAAGATCATACGAGCTCATATTTTTAACTACTCTTTTCCGACAAAAATTTCGTCCTCAGAAATCAAGCGGTTTAGAAATAAGTATCTGGAAATTTCCCAATACCTAGCTAGATGATTTAACCCTGATGACTCAAAAAGGGGTGTAGTTTTCTGAAAACAATAGAAATATTCATTTTACGCCAACTGAAGTATGTTTTTTTAGAGTTATAGTTATACGTGGACGAGAGTAATTTACAACATTCATGAAAGATTTTAAAATAGTATATTGACTAGCCCTGAAAGGGTGAAACAGCGAAGCAACGGTCGCTAGGCCGTTGTCAGACACAGCGTAATTTGAAACATTCATCAAAGATTTTAAAATAGGATATTAACCAGCCCTGAAAGGGTGAAACAGCGAAGCAACGATCGCTAGGCCGTTGTCAGACACAGGATAATTTCATTTTTAAAGCCCTGAAAGGGCGGAATAAGTTATGGGACAATCGCTCGTTAAAAATTATATTCATATTATCTACAGCACGAAAAATTGAAAATAGTGCAATTGCTTTCAAAGCATATAAAATCCTCCTTGAAAAAACAGGATATCTTCTTAACTTATTTTTCTAAAACCACATCTAATGTAATATCTACGAATCACACTTATCGCTATTTCGCTTCTTGCGCTCACTAGTGCATTTAACTTTCCTAAGGCAGATTTAACTGGGGCTTGGAATCTCGATGTGCAAACAGACATGAGAAATGGAAATCCCAGCTTTGTTCTCCAACAAGCCGCTGATGGCAAAATTACGGGGACTTATTCTGGC
>JBDNIP010000277.1:0-1945 GCA_041688245.1 Algoriphagus sp. | reverse complement strand
TCTTCCATGAAAACCATCCACGACATCCTTACCCTTGGCGATCCCAGATTGTATGAAAACTGTGAGCCTGTAAGCCAAGAAGAACTTCCCGCAGTTATGGAATGGGTGCAGCAGCTGCATGAAGCGATGGAAGATATCCGAAAAGTACCTGCGAAAAATAGCTCGAATGAATCGGCTTATATAAAAGAAAATACGGCTCAGATCGTCAAAGAATTGAGCCGTATTTACACTATTTATAATCGTTTTTGAGCTGATTGCTAGTTGTCTTCGATGAGGTCTATTCGCTCGAATTGGAATAGATCTTCACTCGCTGCAGGATTTTCTGGGTTATTGATGGAGATATACAAGCCTTCTTTGGTTACGAATGAATTGTTTGGGAAATAAATTCCACCCTCAAAAAGGCGTTCAGTAAGTAGGTTTAATTTCGAATCAAAAACTTGGATGACAAATGGACCAGGATTTTCCCGAAGAGAGCGTAGATCTTCCTCCGATTCTACAGGCAAGGTAGGATAAGCAAATCTATAATATACTTCACGATAAGGATCATAAACTAACAATTCATATCGAGAGGAGGCTGTAAGGTACTTTTGGGTGTCGAGGCGTTCTCCATCGACTGGAAAGAGTGGCAGTGATTCATCCAAAAATTGACTTTGTCCATTAAAAGTCTCTAAAGTTCCGTCTGCATTTTGCCTAAAAAGGCGGTGATCTCCAAAAAGTGAATAGACAGTGAAATTTGGCTGAAATACCAAACTAGGCTCAAAATGTTTCAAACCTTTGCTCAGGTATCCTTCGGGATAAGTAAGGTTGGTAAGCTGTGTGGTGCTATCAGCGAGATTAATACTATAACCCATTTGTGATTTGACTAGGTTTTCTTCAGTCATGGCCCGATAATTACCCTGTATGTGTGTTTTTACAAAAAGTTTTTTGCCCCTTAATAATGGGGGGCTTCCAAAATACGCATTGTGAACGAATGCATTGGTGTAGGTTTCGGGGTTTTGATAGGGTATTCGATTCAAAATTTGACCAGTAGTGTCCGTCAAGGTGATCAAATTTGCAATTTGGGGGAAAATAAAAATACTGTCTAAGCTTTTGACGTGAATACCAAATAAGGTACCTACTCCTTGAGGACCTTCATATTGAAAGAATCGTTCTTTCTCAAGTTGTTGACTTTTTAACCCATAAAACTGAAGTGAATTTGTATTCCAATTGACATTGATAAGGTAGTTTTCAAAACTGACAAGACCTGTACTGATCGTAGAGGTCGTAGAGTCCACCGGAAATGAAAGTATTGATTGACTGGGCATTAAGGTGAAAGAATTATCTTTTTTATCTGAAAAGTTACAAGCAACAGATAAGAAGAAGATCAAAATGAGGAAGTTAGAAGTTTTCATAATTACTATCTTTGATTCTTTTAAGGGAAAAAGGCTGACTAATAATTATGTTAGAGCCTGAGATTTGGCGACACAGAAATTTAATGAGATGATACAGTATAAAACAGAGACTGTCCCTATTTTTGAGACAACCTCTATTTAAATTACCCACCAACTTCTGGATTACAAGAATCAGTTGCGCTACAAGGAGGCACATAACAGATTTGGTTTACACAATTGTCAAATCCTTGAGTATCGCAGTACGTAGATGGATAGTAAGCTTCATAACATGCTGCATTTACGCTTGCCGTTAAACCTAAAATAAAAAATAGGATTCCAGCTTTTAAAATAACTTTTTTCATGATTATGTAATTTAAACTAATAGTATCCCCCTGGCCAAGAGCAGCTAGTCAACCGACTAACTAATTCAAACATATTATTATTATTATTATGCAACAAAACAGTCAACTAACGGCGTGAATTTAGTTAAATAGTTGATGAAAGGTTAAAATTATATTTTAATGGTTAGTTTGTAAATAAGCTTAATCGCACCTATTCTTAAAGGTGATTCAAGT
>JBDNIP010000276.1:0-1785 GCA_041688245.1 Algoriphagus sp. | reverse complement strand
TATATGGTAAAAAGTCTGGCTCATCCAGCATCAACGAATTGGATGATGAGTCGCTGCGCAAAGCTGTAGCTCGGGCAGAGGAAATCGCTACGCTCGCTCCGGAAAACCCGGAATATATGTCGATGCTCGGTCCACAGACTTTTCCTAGTTCTAAGACTTTTGCAAGTCCAACCGATGCGATCACTCCAGATCAACGCGCGCAAATCGCTGCCGATAGCTTAAACCCAAGCGGTGCAGCCAATCTGAGCGCAGCCGGCTATCTGGAGGATTTCTCGGGATTTTCTGCCATGGGAAACAGCAAAGGCATGTTTGGGTATAATAAAAGTACTTCGGTAGATTTTTCTGTGACTGTTCGTACCGAAGATGGCACTGGCTCTGGCTATGCAATTCGGGATTTCAACGACGTGAGCTTGTTGAATTCGAAGGACGTGACCGGCATCGCAATGCAAAAAGCGCAAGCCTCTGTAAATGCACAGGCTATCGAGCCAGGAAAATATACCGTGATTCTGGAGCCTACAGCTGCAGGAGACTTATTGGGATTATTGACCCGAAGTTTGGATGCGCGAAGTGCTGATGAGGGTAGAAGCTTTCTGAGCAAAAAGGGCGGAGGAACTCGTGTTGGAGAAAAATTCTTCGATGAGCGGGTGAATATATTCTCCGATCCAGACCATCCACAGATTCCCGGTGCACCTTGGGACAATGAGGGCTTTCCTCAGAAACCAGTGAGCTGGATTGAAAATGGTATGGTGAAAAATATGTTTTATTCCCGCTACTGGGCAGAAAAACAAGGTTTCCAGCCTACTGGAAGACCAAGTGGAGTAATTATGGAAGGAGGCGATCAATCGCTAGCCGATCTGATCAAAAGCACCGAGCGAGGAATTTTGGTGACTCGTTTCTGGTATATCCGAGGCGTAGATCCGCAGACTTTGCTCTTTACGGGATTGACTCGTGATGGTACGTTCTACATTGAAAATGGTCAAATCAAATTCCCGGTAAAGAACTTCCGATTCAACGAAAGCCCGATTATCATGCTCAATAATATTGAGGCACTTGGTCGTCAGCAGCGAGTAGGAGGAAATATGATTCCTGCGATGAAGATTCGAGACTTTACGTTTACGAGTTTATCAGATGCGGTTTAATGCTGATTAACCTTTGAGGTTTTTTTTCAACCTCGAAGGTTTAATAGCGGACTCAGTTTTCAGTAGTCAGTTAACAGTTTGGGATATCAGCTGGTAATTTATAGATGAAAAGAAACTATAGATTCAATCCTCAGCTGGAAACGCATCAAAACCGACAACCAATAACCGATAACCGACAAACTGAAATGACCTTCTTCTTCACCCGTCTCAAGTACAATTCAGGAAACTGGGATACGGATCAGCGGATGCCTTCTAATTTGCTGAATTCGCTGGTGGAGTATACCACGATTCCGGTGGATCAGCAGGAGAAAGTGGTAGAACTCAGCAGTGCGGAAATCTTCAAAAGTCCTTTTTGCTACCTCAGCGGGCACAAGCTTGTCGAGTTTTCCGCTGAGGAGCGAAAGAACTTTAAGACTTACGTGGAAAATGGCGGCTTTGTCTTTGCCGATGATTGCAATCATGACATAGACGGGCTTTTTGCCAAAAGTTTCGAGGCCGAAATGGTCAAGACCTTTGGTAGTAATGCCCTTCAAAAAATCCCAAACAACCATCCCATTTATTCCACCTTCTTTGAATTTGAAGATGGGCCACCAGCGACTTCCTTCGAGCTCAACGGTTGGGGTGATGACTTGATCCACGATTACCT
>JBDNIP010000275.1:0-3377 GCA_041688245.1 Algoriphagus sp. | reverse complement strand
CTTATTTCATTGACTACATCCTTATATTATTGGTTCCACAACGAATTTAATATAGAAATCAGGAGTTAGGTATTTTTTTAATTTAGTTGATTCTCCTAAAGCTCAGTAAATCAGCTAATATATGATTTTAGTAAAAGGCACGTTTCCTGTTTTAAGCTACCTTATTTATATATTCCACTAACTTAAGGGTAGAGCCCAAAAAAATAATAGCTGAGATTCAATTTGAATAGGCCCTGTCTATTTCTCCAGATTACATTACTTTATTTAATTCCTCCAACATTGCAGGTCTTCGTGGGTATTTACTCTTTAGCTTTTCAGCGATATTTTGGATTTGGTTTTTCCCCTTTGGCATATCCTTAATGAGATTTTTCATGTTTTTTGCAAGATTCGCATACATCCGTCGCTCACTCGCCATATCCCCCTCCCGCTCCAGAAGAGGCAAATAAATTTGGAGTAACTCATCAGGAAACACAGGTACCAATTGCTTGTGAAATTGGAGCACCGATTCCAGCGTCTTTTCCTTTCGGACCAGTTCCAAGACCCTGTCAAAATACTTTTCTTCAAAATAGATCCCTGCTAAATTATCTAAGATAGGCGGATGTATTTTTCCATAATATCCCATTTTATTTTGATACCTCTTCTCTAACAGCTGTATTCGCTCGTTAATGAAACCCTCGATTGCAGAAACTAGCTCTACTGGTGTGAATGTCGCTTTCCATTTTTGATAGTATTTAAGACTGAAAAACGAATCAAAAATTAATGACTTTGTCAAAGCTCTCACTCCTGACACATCACCTTCAAGTTCCAGAATTACAAGACGATTCTTTTCCCATTCAGTCACAATTCCAGGATGGTTATTTTGCTTCGCAATTTTGATCCCCACATTGATCAAAGATTTCGCTTTTGAGTAATTCTCCTGACCAATCGCCTTATCGACCTCTAACTTTCTGACTTCTTTTATCTCCATATTTGCTGTGATCAGTGCAGCCTCTTTGTCCGCTTCGCCGATGGCTTTATAAAAATCAATCTGTTTGAAAATCAAAAACTCTTTCTTATACCTTCCCGCTTTAATAAGCAATTTTGAAATCAGTTGCTCATAAGGCTCCACTTTCTCTAGCTGTGCAGCAATCGACTGATATATCACAAACATGTCTTCACCGAAATCTCCGTATTCGAAATAGACTTCCGATTGAAGTTGCACTTCTAAAAAATCCAAGATTTTTTCTTTCAAATCTGTCGGCGCATCTTTTGCACTTGAAATAGTGCCCAATAACTGAATGATCGAATCAATAGTACCACCAACATATCCACTTGAATCATCAATGTTTTTTGCCGCAGTCATCACTGGCTCAAGCAAGGCTTTAGCTACCAGAAAAGAGGTTACAAGCTTACCCTCCGCAGCATAGCTCTCCCCACGGTGTACCAACTCGTCTATCTTAGATGCAAAATTTGAAGCTGATTTATAATCGATGTATCCGCGACTACTACTATTTTTGATAATCGATGCCAACAGAGATCGGAAACTCTGCTCAATCGTAGCGTCGCTTTGCTTGTCAGAAAAGAAAATCCCCAAGCCTGCTCGAAAATCATTGTCACTGTTTCCGTAATGCAGTACAAATCTCCTGAGTTCTTCTTCATTCAGTTTCAAAACTATGGCCTTAAATTCAGCTTTTTTCATACAATGCAACCTTATAAGTGAATAGAATTAATGATTACTCAAATTTCTGAATTATTTTCTTTGCAGCAATGTATCAGGAAACAATACTACGCTCATTTACTTTATTATCAATGATCAAACTGAATGCTAAGAAATCATTGAGGCTGGAATTAAACTTTTTATTGAATTGTCTCTCGCCCTTTGATCGAAAATAATAAGCCAATGGACCATTCAGAGATATTCGATGAAGCAATCACCAACTGTGATTTATAACAGCTAGATTTAAAGTTACTGAATAGTAAATCATTTTTAAGTAGTCATCAATCACAAAATTGATCCGAGCAATGGCTTATTTATTGAATTATTTATCTAAAGTGGATTTCAAGTATGCATCAAACTCATAAAACCAATCTTTTGTCAAAAGGATGCTTTTAAAAATTCTCAAGGTGACAGGGATCATCATCGGAACCATTTTTTTGATTCTGCTTATACTAATAGTATTCATCCGTAGCCCTTGGGGACAAGGCATAATTGTGGACAAAGCCGTCAGCTTTGTAGAAAAAAAGACGGGCTCTAAGTTCAATATTGACCGTCTGTTTATCACATTTTCAGGCAATATCTATCTAGAAGGTCTATATCTCGAAGATCTCAGCGGAGACACGTTACTTTATTCTAAGGATCTGGAAGCAGGGTTGAATTTCATACCCCTTATCAACTCGGGGAATGTCAATATCTCCAAGCTGGATTGGAATGGAGTCAAAACAAACGTAACTCGGGGAAAAAATACCGAAGATTTCAATTTCAGTTTTTTAATTGAGGCTTTCGTCCTCCGATCTGAGCAAGACTCCGCAGCTACGAGTCAAAGCAGCACTACTTCAGATAACACAGCCACAGGTATGCAATTTACCTTAAATAACGTATCACTGACTGATTTTGACCTAGAGTTTGAAGATCAATTTCTTGGTATCTCAGGTAAGCTCAGACTGGGTTCGCTCCAATTGGAAATTCCAGAAATCGATCTGGAGACCATGGCTATCGAGATCGAACAGATCGTACTCACCGATACCAAGGCAGACTATCTGCAATGGAAGCCATTTCCAGAAACAACCGAAGGCACCACCGCGAGTGTTTCTCCAAAGCTTATTTTAGAAAAACTGACGATACGTAATGTCCAACTTAACTATCAAAGCAAAGTGGATCAACAGCAGAGCGAAGTCAACCTTCAGGAGCTACTTGTCGAGCTACCTCTGGTTGATTTGGAAACCCAAAAAGTGGAGTTGAATCTATTTAAATTGAATAATTCCACAATACGCTTTCATGATTTTTCACCCACTGCGCCAGCAGATTCCACCAGGGCAAAAGATGATTCCGAACAGGCTTTTGCCTGGCCTGACTGGATCGTGACTGCGAAACAGATTTCACTCGAAAATAACGAGATCGAATTCAAAACCGCCCGGACAGATTTTCAAAGAGGATATTTCAATCCTGAGGCAATTCAAATCACCAGGCTCTCGGCTGATTTCTCAGCGATTTCCCTCAACGGAAAAACAACTAAAGCTAAAGTCAATTCGCTTCAACTTCAAGAACTGAGTGGGTTTGAACTGGAGGAATTCACTATGGATTTCTCACTGGACGATACGCAGACAATCATCGATGATCTTCGTGTTGCTATCAACCGAAGCGAATTGCAAGGCCAGTTGAAACTCAACTATGCTTCAAT
>JBDNIP010000274.1:0-3701 GCA_041688245.1 Algoriphagus sp. | reverse complement strand
ATTCAAAATGGGACTTACCAAGACTGAAATATTCTCTGAGCAGCAAAATGAAATAGCCGTTTTTGCAAAAGCATTTGCACATCCTGCGCGAGTGGCTATTCTTCAGCACCTATTTAAAATGGATACATGCGTCTGTGGTGAGTTGGTCATTGAAATCGGCTTAGCTCAAGCTACGATCTCTCAGCATTTGAAAGAACTGAAACAGTTGGGACTAATTAAAGGCAATATTGAGGGTACAAGTGTTTGCTACTGTATTCATCGTGAAAACTGGGACAGAATGAAGCATATATTAAATCTCTTTTTTGATCAGGATACAGTTTCAAAGGACAGTTGTTGTTAAAAAAAATTTGAATCAATTAATCGTATTATCGCAATAAACAAATTTAACTATGAAATTATCTGAAGTAAAATTAATACTGAGCAAAGTGGAAAACATTGCCTTTGAATTACCAAATGGAAATTTGGTCCCAACTCACTTCCACGTTACCGAAGTGGGGAAAATCTCAAAGCACTTCATTGATTGCGGCGGAACTGCTAGAGATGAAAACGTAGCCAATTTTCAGCTTTGGGATGCGGACGATTACAATCACAGACTTCATCCGGAGCACTTACTAAGCATTATTGAGCTTTCTGAAAAAGTGCTGAAATTGGAAGATTTGGAGGTAGAAGTTGAATATCAGGGTCAGACAATAGAGAAGTTCGGATTGGAATTCGATGGGGGCAATTTTCTACTTACCAACAAGCAAACAGATTGTCTCGCAAAGGAGAAATGCGGGATCCCTCAAAAAAAGTCAAAAGTCCACCTTTCAGAATTGAGAGGGAATGAAGAGTCTTGCACACCTGGTACGGGCTGCTGCTAAAATCAAAATATATTATTAGAGATGAGCTCAGACACGATAAAATTGTTGCCCAATCTTTTGGCTACAGTGGAACAGGCACGATCACTTCCTGTTTCAGAACAAAGGAAAGAAGTCCTTCAATTACTTATTGATTACATTCAGGATAAAGTCAATAATGGTGAAGAGCTTAATATAAACTTCATCTGTACCCATAATTCCAGAAGAAGCCAATTTGCACAAATCTGGGCACAGACTGCCGCTGATTATTTTGGAATTCTGGCGAATTGCTATTCCGGCGGTGTAGAAGTAACTGCTTTCAACGAAAGAGCAGTAGCCTCTATCAAAAGAAATGGCTTCAGAGTTACTAAGAAGGGAATTGAAAATGCAGTGTACTTCATCTTTCATTCTGATGATCAGGATCCCATCAGTACATTTTCTAAACTATATGATGACACTATCAATAAAGCAACTCGATTTGCTGCAGTAATGACCTGCTCTCACGCAGATGAAAGCTGTCCTTTTATACCTGGAACAGAACATCGAATTCCTATTCGTTATGAAGATCCCAAAGTCTACGATGATACGCCAGAAGAGAAAAACAAGTATAACGAGCAATCCTTACAAATAGCTTCCGAAATGTTTTATGTTTTCTCTCAAGTATCCCTAGCCAAATAAGTATGACTCACAAAAAATTGAGTTTTTTGGATCAGTATCTTACGCTTTGGATATTTCTTGCAATGGCCATTGGAGTGGGCATTGGTTATTTTTTGCCTTCAAGTTCGGAGTTTATAAATTCTTTTAGTGTGGGCTCAACCAATATCCCGATTGCTATTGGTTTAATTTTGATGATGTATCCGCCGCTGGCCAAAGTTGATTACAAGCAGTTGCCTGAGATTTTTAAGAATGTAAAAATTCTAACGGTTTCATTGGTGTTGAATTGGATAATCGGGCCAATTTTGATGTTTGCATTGGCATTGATATTTCTTCATGATTATCCGGAATACATGGTGGGTTTGATTTTGATCGGCTTAGCAAGGTGCATTGCGATGGTGTTGGTGTGGAATGATCTCGCAGAGGGAAGTAGTGAATATGGAGCAGGTCTTGTTGCCTTGAATAGCATTTTTCAAGTTTTCGCATATAGTTTTTATGCATGGATATTCATAACTATCCTTCCATCTTATTTCGGATTTGACGGTGCTATCGTAGATATTTCTATAGGGACAATAGCCGAAAGTGTGGCTATCTACTTGGGAATCCCATTTTTGATGGGGATTTTGAGCAGGTATGTTTTGGTGAAAGCGAAGGGTGAGGTTTGGTATCAGACTAAATTCATCTCTGTTATTTCTCCAATCACACTCGTCGCTTTACTCTTCACGATTTTGGTAATGTTTTCCTTGAAAGGTGAACTGATAGTTAAGATTCCAATGGATGTTGTCAGAATAGCAATACCGCTCTTGATCTATTTCGTTTTAATGTTTTTGATAGGATTTTTCTTAACAAAGGCATTGGGAGCAGATTATGAAAAATCTGCTTCAGTGGCATTTACGGCATCTGGAAACAATTTTGAACTGGCAATTGCTGTAGCGATTGCAGTTTTTGGTCTCAATTCAGGTCAGGCATTTACAGGAGTTATTGGGCCTTTAGTAGAAGTACCTGCTTTAATCTTGCTCGTGCGTGTAGCTTTTTGGTTGAGGGCAAAGTATTTCTGAAACAGCTACTATTTATGAATTACTCTAAAAATTTCACTAACGTTTAATTTAAAAGAACATTAGCCCAGCAGTTTGTTAGGAAGGAAATTTTGATTTTACTGAAATCTGGAGATAATCTTCCCGATCCTTCCCACAGCGTCAATTGGCAATTTCTCCCTGATCAAAAATCTGGCAGTAAATCACAGTTGCCAGTTTATAATCGCCACCCACTCCCCGATTCTGATGACGCTTCCTTATGCGAGGGTATTTCAGTTTGGAGAAAATATCGAAAAAGTCAATTAGGAAGAAACGGAGCATTTCTCCATTCTCAAAAATTTCCTGAATCATCCCGCGGCTTTTTTGAGACATCTCTGATTAGTTGTAACTGGCATAAATAATGCTATCTCCCTCTTTTCTTCGATAGGCAGGACGATTTACCAGAAAGACAGTCAGCTGTAATCGAAAAGACTTGAACGAGCTAGACCATAGATCAATCGATTAAGAAGTACCAATCAATTTATACACATAGGATTGTCAAGAATAATCCATTATCGAATGCAACAATTTCAAAAGTTTTCCGTCTAAAAAGAATCTATTTGCCTTTGTAGTTGAATGCTTAGATTAGAATCAGAATTTTGATTGGTGTCAAAATCAATTTTCCAGTATTCATGGGCGAAAGTAAATTCATAATTCAAATCAATACCTAAGCTGAATACAGGCCTCAAATCAAATTGACATGAAAATAAAAAATAGTCTTCTGTTCGTATCCGTAATTGTTTTTGGAATTCTAAGCAGTTGTAATCTTGATCAAGGTTGTGATCTTGATCAAGGTTGTGATCTCGATCAAGGTTGTGATCTTGATCAAGAGAAAGAAGGAGAATGCGTCTCAAATAAAACAGAATATGTTACTTCTGTCAATTCACCAAGAATAGGATCAGTTTACAAGACGATTACCATTGAAGTAAGTTTTCAAGTTTTTAATGGTTGTGGTGGATTTGGAAAATTCATTGAAACTCAAAACAATACTACTAAAAACATCGAAATAGAAGCCAAGTACCAAGGATGTCATTGTACACAAGACCTTCCGATTCGGACGACTAATTATAAATTTATTCCTACTAGAACTGGGAATTACAAATTGAATTTTAGATCCAGCCCAACAGAATTCATCACT
>JBDNIP010000273.1:0-1057 GCA_041688245.1 Algoriphagus sp. | reverse complement strand
TTTTTAATTCTCCACTATATATTTGCGGAATAGAGAGTAGGTGGATTCGGAAGGCAGCAGATCATTCAGATTATTCAGACCTAATGCCCTTCTGACCAATAGGTTAAACCTACATTGCTCAAAAAGCTGTGAATCACTCCATCGGCTGGCTTCTTTGAGAACCATCATGGCTACCAAGATTCTGACAGAGGCATTGGGCCTACCGGAGCCCTTTGAAAACAAGGGCTCGAATAAAGCCTCCTCCACCCTCAAAGTGACCTGTTTGAAGAACAGATTGTGCCAGGCACCGATCTGCTCGTAGAATTGCTCTGCCCGCTCCGGGAGAAAGGAATTGGGGCTGCTGAAGGCATTGAGTTGGGCTTTGGGCGAGGTCTTCTTGAACATCTTATTATCGGTTAACTATCTGTAATATAGTTATTTATATTCATTCAATGATCAAAAAAGAATGCTAATTTTATCGAAATTTTGACTGGTTTTGATTCGTAATGTGAACTAAATACTTTTCGGAGTGGACTCATGTTTAGGATTTTCAAACACCAATATCTCCGCAGCTAAATATAATAGGATCTTTGATGAAGCGGAGATTGTATTCGAATATCAAAAAGTTAGCTCTTCGCTATTTCAATCTAGGATAGGTTTCTAAAAGTACTCTCCAGACACTGAGCTGACTAATACCAGTTTAAAATAGCGACCAAGATCATCCAACCCAATAATAATTCTGCCTTTGTATTACTGATTCGCAGTCAATCAGAAGATCTACTTGAATAAATATGTAAAGCCTATTTGTCCTACAAAATTTTGTCGATCATAGCCAGGGACGAAATACTCATTAGGCTGATTTTCCAAATACCAAGTGTAGTTCAGGGTATTGACGTATTGCATCCGCGCACTGAGGAGAATATTTCCAAATCTCCAATCCCCAACTAAGGATGGCACGATATCCACATATTTGTTTCTAATGTCCTTAGAGGCTTCATATCGGAAATAATAGAAGTCAAGATTGTAAACAATTCTTTCCACCTGAAAACCTATCCGATTCATCTTGTGTACCCAGGCA
>JBDNIP010000028.1:0-4865 GCA_041688245.1 Algoriphagus sp. | reverse complement strand
TTATCCTTTTGAGCAAAAAGATTTTGGATTTCATATCGAAGGAACTCCAATATTTGGATTTAATGATGGCACCTTATTTAGAGGCACATTTGGTATTCGATATCGCTTCGCTAAAAACTAAAACTGCTTCATTTTCACCATCAAATCCCAAACAGCAATGCCTATGGAGACTGAGATATTCAGGGAGTGTTTGGTACCCAATTGGGGGATTTCCAGTACATGATCACATGCTTTTAAGATGTCATCTTCGACTCCAAAAACCTCATTTCCGAAGATCAAAGCATACTTGTATCCATTTTTCACCTCAAATTTATTGAGCATCACAGATCGATCCACTTGCTCTAAGGCACAAATAATATAGCCTTCGGATTTAAGTTTTTCCACGGCAAGAGCTGTAGTGAGTAAATATTCCCATTCAACTGACTCAGTCGCTCCGAGGGCTGTTTTCTGAATATCCCGATGAGGTGGCGTCCCCGTGATTCCGCAGAGGTATATTTTTTTAATTCGAAAGGCATCTCCTGTTCGGAATACAGAGCCTACGTTATTCAAACTTCTTACATTGTCCAAAACCAAAACAATTGGAGATTTTTCAACTTCTTTATATTGTTCTACAGAGAGCCTTTTGAGCTCTTCCATACTTAATTTTTTCATCCTTTTTTGTACTCCTTTTTGATTACACTAATTTGAGCTTTGAATCACCTAAATTTTCTCCAGAAATAAAAGTTATGCCCAACACATGAGTAAGTCAAAAGACGGAAATGAAACTCCATTGATGAAGCAATTCAACGCGATCAAAGCGAAGCATCCCGGTGCCTTGTTACTTTTTCGAGTTGGAGATTTCTATGAGACCTTTGGGGATGATGCCGTCAAAGCAAGTAAAATATTAGATATCGTGCTAACTAAGCGGGCTAATGGCGCAGCTTCTCACATCGAATTGGCAGGATTCCCCTATCATTCATTAGACACATACTTGCCAAAGCTAGTAAGAGCCGGGAATCGAGTTGCAATTTGTGATCAATTAGAAGATCCGAAGTCGGCCAAAGGGATTGTCAAAAGGGGAGTTACCGAACTGGTCACTCCAGGACTGTCCTTTAATGATCAGGTTCTGGATACTCGAAAAAATAATTACCTCGCCTCAATCCATTTTGGAAAGGAAATACATGGAATTGCTTTTTTAGACCTTTCAACCGGTGAGTTTATGTGCGCAGAAGGTAAGATCGCGTATTTGCAAAAACTAATTCAAAGCTTTGGCCCCTCAGAAATCATCTACAGCAAGGCAGCAAAGAAACTAGCCTCTGAACTCCTCAAAGATGAGTATATCACATTTCACTGTGAGGACTGGGTGTATCAAAAGGATTTCACTTATGAAAAATTAAAAGGGCATTTTGCTACAGCAAATCTTAAAGGGTTTGGGATCGAAGAATTAGATTCTGGGATTATCGCAGCCGGTGCGATTTTATATTACCTCGAGGAGACCGAACACAAGGAAATTCAACATATTTCTTCGATTTCCAGGATTGCCGAAGAGAAATATGTCTGGCTCGATAAGTTTACCATCAGAAACCTAGAGTTGGTATTTGCGCAGCATGAAGGGGGAGTTCCTTTGATTACTATTCTCGATAAGACGGTCACTCCGATGGGGTCAAGAATGATGAAAAAATGGATAGTTCTTCCATTGAAAGAAAAAAATCAGATCGATGAACGCTTAAATGTAGTCGATTTCTTTTTTCAGAATCATACATTAATTGAAGAAATAATCAGGTCCTTGAAATTGATTGGTGATTTAGAACGCTTGATTTCCAAAGTAGTCGTAGGTCGGGCCAACCCTAGGGAATTAAATCAAATTAAAAAGGCGCTTCTGGTCACGAGACCGATTAAAGAACTCCTCAAAACACAGAAAAATCCTACGCTCAAGAAACTTTCTGATCAATTACACCTTTGTGAATTTTTGTTGGAAAAAATTGAAAAGGAACTCAAAGAGGATGCTCCGATGCTGACTTATCAGGGAGGGATAATCAAAGATGGCGTCGACAATGAATTGGATGAATACCGAGGTTTAGCGACTTCCGGCAAAGATTTTCTGTTGAGAATCCAAAAAAGAGAAATTGAAAATACGGGGATCACTTCTTTAAAAATTGCATTTAATAAGGTCTTTGGCTATTTCTTGGAAGTCACGCATGCGCACAAAGACAAAGTCCCACAGGAATGGATCAGAAAGCAGACTTTGGTAAATGCTGAGCGTTACATTACTCCAGAGCTAAAAGAATACGAAGAAAAAATTCTCAATGCTGAGGAAAAAATGGTGGGGATCGAGCAGCGCTATTTCCAGGAATTAGTGGAAGAGACGGCTCAGTATGTCGTCCAGATTCAGCAGAATGCAAGAGTTTTGGGTACTTTAGATGCGCTGCTTTCATTTGCCACTGTAGCTAATTCAAATAATTATTGCCGACCAAAGATTTCCGATACAGAAACCCTCGAAATCAAAGAAGGTCGCCATCCAGTCATCGAGAGGCAGTTGGCGCATGGTGAACAATATGTGCCAAATGACATCTACCTAGATAATGACACGCAGCAGATCATCATTATTACCGGGCCCAATATGGCGGGTAAATCAGCATTGCTTCGACAGACTGCATTGATTGTCCTGATGGCTCAAATGGGCTCTTTCGTGCCAGCCTCGTTTGCTCGAATAGGAATAATTGATAAGGTTTTCACCCGAGTTGGAGCATCAGATAATTTATCCAAAGGCGAATCGACATTTATGGTGGAAATGACTGAGACAGCAAGTATTCTAAATAATCTTTCTGATCGAAGTTTAGTCCTTATGGATGAAATAGGAAGAGGAACTTCCACCTACGATGGAGTTTCAATAGCTTGGTCCATTGTAGAATACCTTCACAATCATCCCACGTTCAAAGCAAAGACTCTTTTTGCAACACATTATCATGAATTGAACCAACTCGCCGCGGATTTTCCAAAGATCAAGAACTTCAATGTCTCAGTAAAGGAGGTTGGCGATAAGGTGCTTTTCATGCGTAAGCTCAAACCTGGTGGCAGTGAGCATAGCTTTGGTATTCACGTTGCTCAGATGGCAGGGATGCCAAATCCCATAGTGCTCAGAGCAGCAGAAATAATGTCTCATTTGGAGCAGGATAAATCTGTAAAAAGTGGAAAAGACACCATGCAATCTATTCCAAAGAATAATTACCAGCTAAGTATGTTCGAGATTGATCCGAAATTTAAGGAGGCTAAGGAAATGATAGAAAAAGTCGATATCAATTCGATCTCGCCAATTGAAGCACTACTCAAACTGCATGAGATCAAAAAGAAAATTGAAGCTTAGCCAGTTGAATTTTATCTGCATTTATTTAATCGACAAAAAAGATTGAAATTTTGATAAATAAAGTACTTTTAAAAAATTTATGGAGGCAAGACAAGTACTCTAAATTTTTTGAGGAATGGCAAGCTCAAGAATTTAAAGATCATCCTGATGAGGCAAAGATGCTTCAGGATTTAGAAGCCTTAAGTAAAAATATAGCAATGCGTGAGGGGTTTATCATCGCATGTTTTGATTATCGAAGTTTGGGATTGGCATTTTTCACAGGAGAAGTAGAGTCCGTCACGGGATATCCTGAATCTATTTTTAGGGAAAAAGGAATTGAGGCTTCTATTACCATGATTCATCCTGAAGATCGAGAGGAGTTACTTCGCTTTCAAAAGATAGTTTTCGACTCATTTCATAGTCTCGCTATTGAGGAAAAGTATACCTACGAATTTACTTATACCACACGTTGGATTCATCGAATTACTCAAGAGGTGATATGGGTGACTAGTAAGGCAAAACCCTTTGTCATTGATTCTCAGGGTAACTTTGTTGTGGATCTGCACGTAATCTTGCAACTTCAGAATCCACCGGCCATCAAGTCATATGATTGGAACTATTCCTATAAAAAGAAGGATGGCACACGAATTTTTGTCAGTAAAGAAACTCCGGAAAAGTGGACTATCAAACTAACTAAGAAGCAAAAAGAAATAGCCAAAATTATCCTTGATGGTAAGGAATCAAAAGAGATTGGCAAGGTTCTCAATATCTCAGTCAATACAGTGGGTACACATCGAAAAAATATACTTAAGACACTTGATGCAAGAAATATGGGGGAGATGATTAAAATTATCGCCTCCTGTAACTTTTGGTAGTTGCCTGAAAATCAGCTCTAAGACTAGATTTATAAGTAATTGAAAAAAAATTAAAGACTGAACTCTTGTAATTATATTTCTGAGGCTTACCTTTGTACTCATAACACGCTTAGATCACGTTCTAAGTCTTTAAAAGCGAGAGTAGCTCAGCTGGTAGAGCACGACCTTGCCAAGGTCGGGGTCGCGAGTTCGAATCTCGTCTCCCGCTCGAAAAAGCCCTTGATTCAAGGGCTTTCTTGTTTAGGGTCAATAAGTAGCTTGGTCAAGTCCAAGTGAAGCCGGGGTGGTGGAATAGGTAGACACGCAAGACTTAAAATCTTGTGAGAGTAATCTCGTGCGGGTTCGATTCCCGCTCCTGGTACAAAAGCCTCGTAGACTTACGAGGCTTTTGTTTTGATTTTTTCTTAAATTCCTCAATATGGAAGAGGTTCTTAACTTTTTTGATACGGATTGGCAGACGATTCGCCATGGCTTAATTCTCGTTGGACTATCAGTTGCAATTCTGATTGTTTTCGTATTTTTAGCCCGCCAATCCAAAACCTTCCTTAGTAGCAGATTGTCAAAATGGATGCAAGACCCTCTTCTTGCAAATTTCACAGCTACAATTTTGAAGACTCTAGTGATCTTGGTTGAGTTACTTTTGATTTTCAGAACAATAGGCCTAACAG
>JBDNIP010000272.1:0-3402 GCA_041688245.1 Algoriphagus sp. | reverse complement strand
TTTGTGCAACAATTCTGAAAACTTCTTACATCTGCCTTATTTATGTAATTCTTTCCGCCCAAGTCAATTATCTATTTTATTTGCTTATCCCATTCTTTATCAAAAAAGCTGGAAAGAGTTTACTAGGCAGCGGATATAAAAAAGTTGACCACAGGATCAATATTAGGATGTATCAGTGAGGGACAAAGTTGACTTTGTCAAAAGTATTTTAAGAACAAAGAATGACATAGATCAAGTAGAAATACAAGGCATTTAATTGTGCTTTTATTGTGAAATACCAGGTAGAAAATCAAATTGTCGTTACCATTTAAAGCTCCAGTTTATGTCGGGAGATAAAAAATATCACTTGACGGAAATAGCTTAACGCAATATCAATTAAATGTCCGTTGTTGATATGGATTTGATACTATTAATCAAATGACCATCGGGATTCCAAATGGTGTTCCTTAAACTAATTTAACTAACAATATGACATGTTTTTTTTCGCTTTTTCTCCTTTCGATGTTGGCATTCCTTTCCGGGCTTCGGGCGCAGGATAAGGTTTTTGAAACCGAATATATGAGGTTGTCTTTGGACAGCAAGGGACGATTGTCCGGGATGTATGACAAACTAAACCAGAAAGAATACCTCCTCCCCGGTCAAATTTCTCCGCTACTTGGTATTCGGGTCGATGGGAAGTATTATGAACCTGAACGGCTGTCAATGGCAGAAGAAGAGCTTTCTCTACACTATTCAGTTGAAAACATTGTTGCAAATATAAGGGTACGCGTCTTTCTGGATTACCTTTCATTTGAGCTTATTGGCATCACTTCTGTTGATTTGGTTGAGTTGGTGATCTGGGGCCCCTACAATACCTCAGTTAGGGAAATTATAGGGGAGTCAGTTGGTGTGGTAAGAAATGGTGAGTTTGCTTTGGGAATTCAGGCACTGAACGTTAAGACACTGGGAGGGTATCCAAGTCAAGAGAGCGACATTGAGCCCGCCTACGACATCTTCGAAACGGGAGACTTGGTCGATGTGGATTCCGAGTGGCGCAATAAGAAATATTATCGCGGACAAACTGCGAAAATAGTGGATAACGGATCTTCACTTCAAGCTTATACGCGGAATAGGCACCAAGCAAGAATGATAGAAAACTGGGGGCATATTCGGTATTCTGCGCCCGGGTATGATGACGGGGGAGTGATAGGATCAAAAATCGCACTTTTTGGGGGGCCTTCACATCAGGCATTGGCAATTATAGGAGAAATAGAACTTGCCGAAGGACTTCCCCATCCGGAAATTAATGGAGAGTGGGCAAAAACCTCCAGGGAGGCTACCTCCTCCTACTTAATTATGAGTTTTGATGAATCTTCTCTTGATAAAGCTATTTCGCTCACTAAATCAGCGGGGTTGAAATACTTGTACCACGGTGGTCCATTCACAACATGGGGACATTTTGATCTGGATAAAGCTGCTTTTCCAGAAAATTGGCAAAGCATGAGAAGATATGTAGAAAGGGCAAATGCGCAAGGTGTTTATCTGGGTGTGCATACACTCTCAAATTTTATTTCAACGAATGACCCCTATATTTCTCCTATTCCGGATGAAAGATTGGCATTGGTTGGTCAAAGCGTTCTTATAGGAACTATAGATTCAGCTGCTACAGAAATTGAAATTGAATCGCCAGATTTTTTCAATCAGATGGAAAACAATACGCTCCAAGCTGTCCGTATCCGAATGGAAATAATCAGATACAGGGCAGTCTCAGAAGAAGCACCTTGGAAATTAATTGATTGTATAAGGGGAGCTTTTGGAACTGAGGCTTCTCCACATAGATCAGGCGAAAAAATCGGCAAGCTGATGGATCATGGATATAAAGTATTTCTTAGCAATGCGGACCTTTCAGCGGAAATAGCCAAGACACTGGCTAGGCTTTTCAATCAGACTGGATTACGACAGATTTCCTTTGACGGTTTGGAAGGTGTGTGGTCTACAGGAATGGGACAGTATGCAAGAAGCCTTTTTACTAAAACATGGTACGATAATCTTTCTCCCGAGCTTCAAGGCAAAGTGATCCATGATGCCAGCAATCCAAGCCACTTTAATTGGCATATCAATACCCGCTATAATTGGGGAGAGCCTTGGTATGCGGGGTTTCGGGAGAGCCAAACCAACTATCGGCTGATGAATCAGGATTTTTATAGAAGGAATCTATTGCCTTCCATGTTGGGTTGGTTCAGCATGTCGGATGGGACCAGTCTGGAGGATACAGAATGGCTGCTTGCCCGGGCTGCTGGATTTGATGCAGGTTTTGCCTTCAACGTCAATTTTTCCAATGTAGAGAAAAATGGGCAGAGTGAAGAAATATTTGAAGCGATCAGGATTTGGGAAAGTGCCAGGATGTCCGGTGCGTTTACTTCAGAGCAGAAACTACGGATGGAGGACATCGAAAACGAATATCACCTTGAAGAAGTTAGCAAAGAAGCGTGGCTGTTACACCCTTATGAGGTAGAACGATATGTGCACGCTCAGAAAATTCGTCAGCCAGGCGAACCAATTCACACAGTTGTTGATTTCAATAATCCCTACAGTGGGCAGCCTATGCAGTTCGTTATCAAACTCCAAATGGATGAAAACAATAAAAACAGTGATGCTAAAGCTGAAAAGATAAGCATCGAAGTAAACAATTTTCACACACTAGATATTCCATTTGCTTTGCAAGTAGGACAGTACGTTAAGCTTGACAGATCAGGCATTCTCAGGTTGTACGATGCCAGTTGGAATTTATTGGAATCGGTAGACCTTGAAAAAAAGGTTATCAAACTGGATAAGGGAAATAACAAATTGATGATTGATGCTACATTTACCGGATCTGGAAATGCCAGCTTGCATGTCGAACTCAAAACCAAAGGTGAGGGGGAGAAGGTTTTATGAAATTTAAACATCTCTGTTTATGTGCCCTTTATATTATTTTACAAAATTGTACTCAAACACAAAAAGCCTCGCTGAGTGAGAAAAAAAATCAAAATCCGGATTTTATACAGTGGACGATTTTAAAACTGTCGAAAAATACGATATACATGTTCACATTAATGTCGATGACACTACTTTTATTAAGCAGGCTAAAGAAGATAATTTTCGCCTTTTAACTGTAAATGTAAAACTGGACCTGCTACATTTGATTGGACAATAGGTTAAGCCCTCTAATACCAATTTACATTTTAAACACCGCATTAAACTCATTTATAAAATGGTGATTTGAAGTGATCGATAAAATTGTTGCTTCAGACAGATTCTTCACGCTTTCATACAACCATTCCTTCAAGTCTTCCATGGTGGTAAATACCTTGTTTTAAAATCTCGTTTTCATGTATGCCCAGACCTGTTCGCAAGGGTTGAGCTCCGGAGAATAGGCGGGAA
>JBDNIP010000271.1:0-4491 GCA_041688245.1 Algoriphagus sp. | reverse complement strand
GAAAAATTAGAAGCGATTATCTAAGAGGTTCAAAAATAAGTGGGCCTGAGGTCAACATAGGTAATCGGTTGTCTGATGCGTATACTGAAAGGAAATGCTATGAGTTTATGATGAGAGAATGAGGATTAAGAGAATGGAGATTCCAGACTCAATCTCCAACCTCCAACTTCCAAATCCAACCCGTCCTACTTCCTCAAGGTCTCCAGATAGCTTACCAAGTCCAGCAGTTCAGTTTCTGAAAGTGGAAATTTAGGCATCAGAGATTCATTGAGCTGGGTCACGGATTTAATACTGGCAAGTTTGTAAATGGTCTGTTCGCCACTCCCAACTAGCTTTACGATCAAGTCAATCTCAGTTTTGGAGTTGACGATACACTGAATTTCTTTTCCGTCTTTGAATTTGACCAAGTGAGTTTCGTAGCCAAAGCCCATTCCTTCAGAAGGATTTAAAATCGAATTGTAAAGGGCTTCTTTTGAAAGTTTGTCGCCTATTTGAGATAATCCTGGCCCGAAATCTACGCCTTCATTTCCGACTACATGGCATGACAAGCAATAGCCCTGAGCAATCGTTTTTCCGTTCTCCATAGATCCAGACTTGGCCAGGAGGGAAGCTACATTTACTTCAGGTCCAGCATTATTGCCAAATTTGGCTGTTGCAGCAGCTCGGATATCTGAGTTCCAGGTGGACATCAAAAGCTTCTGAGCAATTGCCATCATATCAGCAGGAACCTGATTTTTGTTTTCCATTTCCCAGAGATAGCCCTCACTGTTGTAGCCTTTCATCGCCTGCATGGCCGCTTCCCGAACTGGAAGACTTCGCGTAATACTTGTAAATACCGCAGCTAGGCTTTTTGCCATATTCTCACTATCAACTGAACCGAATTTTTCAATCGCTTTAATCGCGTCAGTTTCATCTGAATTACCAAAGAACTTGGACATTGAGGTCACTCCGTAAAGACTCACATAAGTTCTGGCAGCGGTTTGAGAAATGCCCTGATCCGTAGCGTCCATCGCTAAGGATAGCAATCGGTCTTTTTGCTCTTTCAGGCCGTATTTACTTACGATCTCCAAGAAATCCTGATCATCGATAATATCCCCTGCTTTTTGCGAAGCCAAAGCTAAAATCTCTCGATCTGGAGCTTGAGAATTGAATGCTAACTGACGAAGCGCAATGATTTGCTCCTCAGAAGAACTTGTCGTAATCAGCGTTTTCAAGACCAGATTTTTGGAATCTCGATCCTGAAAGTCCAAGGCTCGGTAATAGCGGTAATTCGCAGGAGCTTTTTTCTCTTTAATCAATTCTCCCAAAAGCGTAGCCGTATTGACACTTCGAGATCGCCAAACTAAATCCGTTGCTTCCTGACTTTCAGTCCATCCAGTCCCAGCTTTTTCCAAGTAGGCCGTCAAATAACTATCCCAAAAACCTTCAGCAGCGATGCCCAAAGCTTCCAAATACCATCGGTCCCCTGACTTATAGTTTTTGGCCAGCATTTCCCAGACTGTGGGCATTTCCTTGTAGCGAATAGCTAGGGCAACTTCTCTTCTCACTTGAGGACTAACATCCGCAGCCAAAGGCAATAGGAATTTTTCGGAATTGGTACTGTTGATTCTTGAAGCCCGAACTGATGCTACTCGGATGTCTTGATTATCGTCTTTTGCAGCGTCTGCAATATATTCTTGTCCATTTGGCAGCTTTGTCAAAAGCCAAAATGCCCGGGCTTTCATTCTCGAGTCATCTCCAGCATAGAGTTGCTTTAATTTGGCTTCTGCTTTTGAACCCATTTCCTTCAATGCCATATAAGCTTTGAAGTGAGTCGCACGATTTGGGTTTTGAAGCAATTCTATCAGGGATTCAACGCTGGAATAATCTGGCTTTTTCATTTTATACTTCACACCTTTTGGTGCCAGTCGATACACCCGGCCTTTATCCAGATCACCCATCGCATGTCCACCAACTCCCGGATCATACCAGTCCGAAATGAAGATCGATCCATCAGGAGCTACCGTCACATCGGAAGGGCGAAACCAGTTGTCCCGCTTATTTCCATCCATTAGATTGATAATCTCAGCACTAAAACCTGAAGCGGATTCTTTTACCGGGTAGGCTCGAATAATATTTGGACCAGCATCTGCATGAATGACTTGATTCTGATATTCTTTGGGTAAAAGCTTTCCTTCATAAACCAGAATTCCAGTTGGCGAGCCTGCATAGGTCTGCAATAGGTTTGGGACTACGCCAGGATCATTCAAATGCCAATGGCGAAGTGGAATCGAATCTTCCATATTGATGCGACGAGTTCGCCAGTCAGTTCGGGTCATTTCGTCTTTGAAACCATAATTCCCGTAATCCATGACGTAGTTGATCCGAGTGCCTCGATTGCCATCATCGTCGTTATCGGATTGCCACATACGGCCGTAGCTGTCGACGGCTACTTCATAGTTGTTTCGGAAGTTCCAACCTAAGATCTCGACATTACTTCCATCGGGATCCATTCGGAATACCATTCCTTCCTGATAGGTTGGAGTTTCGTTGGTAATTGGTCGACCGATCGGATCAATGATTGGGTTTCCCAGGGCATCTCGAAGTCCCTCGCCGGCATTGCCATAGTTGAAATACAATTTGCCATCAGGACCAAAAGTCACCGCATGCATTCCATGATCATGCTGCTCGCCACCTACTCCAGTGAAAAGTATCTCTTTCTTTTCGGGAACATCATCTCCATCTGCATCAGTAAATACATAGACATAAGGACTGACGGAAACATAGACTTTATCACCCAAGACGGCAATTCCCAAAGCTGCATTGATATCG
Source organism: Algoriphagus sp. (assembly GCA_041688245.1). Taxonomy (GTDB): domain Bacteria; phylum Bacteroidota; class Bacteroidia; order Cytophagales; family Cyclobacteriaceae; genus Algoriphagus. The sequence continues at coordinate 1,680 of JBDNIP010000271.1, read as the reverse complement.
GTTCCTTGGTAGAAAACTTTTGAAGTGTCCGCCACGCCATCGCCATCGGTATCTTCCATAATTAGGATTCGATCGCCCTCGGCTTTGGTAGGATTTTTTGGATTGAGTTTGGTGCGGTAGTTATAGGCCTCGGCAATCCAGACCCGACCGCGATCATCCACATCCATATTGGTAGGATTGGTCATCATAGGTTCTGAGGCAAAAAGTGTCAGTTCTAGTCGCTCATCTGGTACCTCGATGCCATCCACAGCAAACGCTACAGACCGCTTTTGTTCATCCGTAAGCTGGGCATATTCCTCGTCTGTGAGTTTCGGTTTGGATTCGGTGCAGGCAAAAAGTACACTTGCTAGTATAACAGTGACAATAAATTGAGATTTCATAAAGGAATATGTTTTGGGTCTGAGCTTTAGGTCTTTACCTGAAATCTAAAGTATTCCTTTATGAGAGAATTAGCAAGGAAAAAGTAAAATGGCTTTTTGAATAATATTGTTTAACCACAATGTCCGCAAAGGTTTAGTGGAAGAGCGCAAAGGGGGAATGATTAGAGAGGGAAAGCTTTGGTAGGCTGATTATGACTTTGGAATCAGAAACTATTTTTGAAATGAGTTTCTGGACAAAAGTAGTGAGAGTCTATCTCGAAGGAATTCGGAGGGACGTAGCTCACCGTCCTCTTATCTTTTCAATTCCTCTTTTAAGAATTGGGATATCCTTTTGAAGAATTGCCCAAATTAATTCGTCTTCAATTGAGTCATATGCATGACTCATCATATTTCTAAGTCCAATAAATTTTTTAACAGAAGATAATTCTAGTGTAGAATCTTGCTCAGTCAGTTTTTTGACCGCTTCTCCGATGATTTCGAGGTCACGTTCTACAGCTCTTTTGATGATAAAATACTTTGGTAAGTAATGAAATTATTTCCGACACGAAGTTCGATCTCATCTATTTCTTTCAAAATGCTTTCAATATCAAGTAGGTATTTCAGCGCTTTAGCATTCATAAAGCGAAATTTTAGATTTATCGATTTCTTGAATGAGTATGGGGTTTTTTAAGGATTTTTCAGAGACCAAATCAACAGGTCTGTTAAAAAGCTTTGCTAGGTTCTCCAAGAATTTGAAATAATGGTCAGCATAATCAAAAAGTTCTATTGTGCTAGAAAAGCGAACCAAAAAATCTATATCGCTTGAATTGTTAAAATCACTTCGAGTTGCAGAACCAAAAAGAGCAAATGAGTCCACCTGGTGTTCCTCGCACAACTTTGAAATTTGATTTAAATTCTTCCTGATGAGTTGAATCATAGCTTCCCAAAGTTAATTTTTTTTATGATTAAGCTGACCTACTTAACATTTTCTTATCTAGTAGGTGATTTCTACATCACTGGGGTTTAGTAAAGTTCTTGCTAATCCTGAGAACTATTTTTGGAAAAAAGCGATCGATCTATTCCCGGAATGACATTCAATGCATTTCCATAATAAACTTTGCGAAGCACCGAATCAGGGAGATTCATTCCGTACATCTTCCAATTGGCATGGCGCTTTCGGTAATAGTCGAAGTATTCATCGTCTATTTCCAAAACTCAGAAATAGGTGTAATACTCCTCCATCTTGTAGGTGTCTTTGCCAAAGAGAATCCGATCCTGATAGTAGATAAAGAACGCGCGTGCAGCTTTTGGCTGTCTTCCT
>JBDNIP010000270.1:0-10086 GCA_041688245.1 Algoriphagus sp. | reverse complement strand
TTTCTACTTTTATACTATTCTTCATAATTAGCCAATTTTTTAAGTCTGGAAATTTGCCAATTAAATCTAATAATGAAAAAAATTAAGATTGTGAACATATTGAACATCATAACCCATAAAAAAGAACTGTCATAAATAATTAAAAATGAAAGAAGAAGAATTCCATAGTTTACATAAACTGCCCAAACTAAAGACTCTAATCTAATTTTTGAAATATATTCGTCTTCGGATTTTTCTTTGTAAAAAGCCACCAACAAGGAGCTAATGATAATTAATACACCAACAATGTCATTTAGAATATTATTATTAACCATCCCAAACAGTTTCATATCACCAAAAAGTTCGCTGATAAAAATAGCTGGAATATTAAAATTTAAAAAGCTTGGCTCATATGATACTAGCAGTGATACCAAGCCCAGAATTGCCGACGGAACAAGTATCAACCAGCCGATTTTTTTGTATTTGTAGGAAAATAGGTATTTTGTTGTCATTGTATAGCTGTTTTATTTCTCAAATAAACATAAAACAAATAACTCTAAAAGACAAACAAACTTTACTTTAAGTAAAACAAATATTACTGTCAACACCGTGTACAGGCCGTTGCTTGGTCTGTACCTTTCTGTAAAATTCTTAGAAATTTTTTCAGCTGAGGGTTGTACTTTTAATGGAAAATGAGTGGGAAACGCAACGGCTCATCCATATCGATATCAGCCATAATTGTGAACAAAAATCACGAATGAAAAGAATACCTACCATTCGAATCATAATGAGAAACTTATTAAACCTGTTCAGTTGCAAGATTTAAAACGACCTTTATTGGAATATTTATAAAACTGAACGTTTTCGACCTGAACTGAATAAAAGCAAATTCTTCAAATTGAGTGATTATAATTTATGATATGACCCATGTGTACCAAGCCCATGCCAGAGAGCTGAACTATTCGAGTTTATAGAAATCTGATATAACCTGAAAAGAAAATATTCCTATCTCAATTACCTCGCAACCATTCAATTGGGAAAAACAACAAGACGAAGGCTGCTTAGAAAATTTAAGTTACTCGCAGCGAGGGTCACATTACATCAACTTCAAACCGAGCATACAATAATATTCAGTTTTTTTATAGTAAATACACTTCAAAAGTACATTCAGCAGTGAATAGTATAGAAACCATTGAAGTAGGAAAAATTGCTAATCTGTTATTAATTGCTAATAATCGTTTAGTAAGCTAGTCTACATTATTACAAAATCCCATAAGCATTTTTGTGAACGGGCGAAAACTAACCAGAGCAACTTTGGCTAATCTTGAAAATGAAGCGAAAAACCGACAAAATTTAATTACATCTGACTTGGATTATCTGGGAAACTAGATAATTGAAAAATAAATTCCTGCTAAATATGTAAGTTTATTGACGGATACACACTATTTATGATAATCCAAGAAATATTTATACCTCAAGTTAACCTGAAAACTGGTTAATTAATTATAAAAAAATAGCTAACGTATATTACCAAACATACATATAATCAGATACTTCCAAATTTAAATGGAGCAAGTTTTTTCAAATAATGACTACAAAACAACCAGTATAAAAGCGGATATGAGCGAAACATTCAAATTATTGAATAGTTTATTATCTGAAATAGACAAAATCAAAGTAAAAGGCTGATAATTGATTCATTCGAACGTTATCATCTTTAAAAAATGGAGATTTTATTGAAAATAAATCACAAATAATATTTTTTTCATTAAGTTTAAAATTAATAGATGGAAACAGAAAGAAATATTAGAAACAAAAAATTACTGAATTTAAAATATTACTGAAAAATAAATTTTCTTTCATACCTGAGGCGTATTGTACAAACATAGAAACAGTTTATAGAATGATACTAGGAACACGAATTGGTATATCAAGTTGAACTGCAATTAAAATTAATTAAGGAATTGGTATTGGACTTTCCATTAGAATGGTGGTTGGAATTATCTATGTGGCAGGAAAAGATTCAGAAGCCAAAGTATAAGTAAGGGATCCAAAACAATACTCAGAACAGAGAGCCATTAACATAACTAACTACAGTCACTCTCGGGTAAAGTACTTTAATTAATGCTTAAAATATGTCATAAAGTTCAAATAAATTTCAAATTTGCATTCCTAAACGACAAAATAAAAATATTAAATATATTAGAAATCCAACAGTTCTGCGGTCTAAATCCTGCAATTACCTATAGTCAAACATTGCAATATATTATAAATAAAAATGAACAACATAGAAAATACATTAAATAACATTCGCCTTAAAACACCATTAGTCCATAACATCACCAACTATGTAGTAATGAATTCTACAGCAAATGCTTTATTAGCCATAGGTGCTTCACCAATTATGGCGCATGCTATAGAAGAAGTAGAGGATATTGTAGCAATTTCATCATCTTTGGTACTCAATATGGGTACTTTGAGCGATAAATGGATAGAGGCTATGCTATTAGCTGCTGGAAAAGCTAAGGAAACCAATATCCCTTTTGTTTTTGATCCTGTAGGTGTTGGCGCTTCAAAGTATAGAACAAAAACTGCTCTAAAAATCATAGCAACCGCTACTCCAACTGTAATCCGAGGAAATGCCTCAGAAATTTTGGCTTTAGCGCAACTAACAAATAGTAATAAAGGGTTGGATAGTACTATACAAAGTGAGGATGCCCTTGAGGGAGCTATTAAATTATCAAAACAATATGGTAATACCATAGTCATAAGTGGCGCGATAGATTACATCATTACAGATGATACTGTAAGCAAAATTTCTAATGGCAGTCCGCTAATGGCAAAAATAACAGGTATGGGATGTACTTCTACTTCGATAATAGGAGCTTGTATAGCTGTTGAGCCTAATATTCATTTAGCCTGTACTGCGGCAATGGCCATAATGGGGATAGCTGGAGATATGGCGGCTAAATTATCAAAGGGACCAGGTAGTTTTCAGCTCCATTTTACAGATAGTTTGTACCTGATATCACCTGAAATCATAAATGATGAAATTAAATTAGATGAATAATACAGATTATTCTTTAATGTACGTGACTGATGACAGCATAACAGATGATATTGTCTTTTTTAAAATTTTAGAAGATTCATTAAAAGGGGGTGCAACTATTATTCAACTACGAGAAAAATCTTGTAACACCTATTCTTTTTATAGGCGCGCATCACAATCCAAGACACTTTGCAAAGCATATAATGTTCCATTAATTATTAACGATCGCATAGATATAGCCTTGGCAGTAGACGCCGATGGCATTCATATCGGACAGACAGATATGCCTTATGCTATAGCACGGAAATTATTAGGCTGCACTAAACTAATCGGATTATCTGTAAGCACTATTTCACAAGCTATGGAAGCAGAAAATCTGACTGTGGACTACATAGGTATCTCTCCTATTTTTGATACCGCAACCAAAAAGTTGGATTTAGCGCCTTCGTTAGGTGTTGAAGGACTCAAAACGATTAGATCACTATATTCAAAACCCATTGTATGTATTGGAGGTGTAAATAAAAGTAACGTTAAAGAAATTATCAAAAATGGCGCTGATGGGGTTGCGGTGATATCTGCCATCTCTCAAGCTGAATACCCTGAAAATGAAACTAAATTACTAAAAAAAATTATATGTCAAACTGGTTTGATACAGTAAGAGAAAAAACAGACTTTATACTGGAAAAAATAAAAGTCCATCCATTCATTACTGAGCTAATGGATGGTACCCTTCCCAAAGATATATTTCAGTTCTATATCAATCAAGATTCTATATACCTATCCGAGTATAAGAAAATACTAGCCTTGATAGGTATTAAATGTATAGACGGAAATGATACACAATTTTTTCTAAGTTCAGCAACAGGAATTATAACCGTTGAAGATGAACTACATCAAATGTTTCTGAATAGTGAACAATTTATCAATGTACCATCTCCAAGTTGCGAGCTATATACGAGTTATTTAGCGCGTATAGTAAACAACCATACCTTAGAAGAAGGTTTGGCTGCCGTATTACCTTGCTTTACCATATATAAAGAAATAGGAGATTATATACTTAAACACCAGACCAATAAGGGTGATAATCCTTATCAAGATTGGATAAACACCTACGGAGGCACCGATTTTGAAAAGTCGGTAAATACTGCGATAGCAATTACGAATAAATATGCAAAAAATGCTTCAGCTGAAGTAGTAAAAAATATGGAATTGACTTTTGAAAAAACATCAAAATTAGAATGGATGTTTTGGGAAAGTGCATATAACAAAGAAGGATGGAAAATTTAAAGACTCCTTATAGCAGCGTATTGACCATTGCAGGAAGTGATTCGGGTGGCTGCGCGGGCATTCAAGCCGATATTAAAAGTATCAGCGCATGTGGGGCATACGCCGCATCTGTAATTACAGCTACTACGGCTCAAAACACTCAAGGAATATTGGATATACACCCGATACCTGTTTCACATATAGCGAAACAATTGGATGCTGTGTTAAGTGATATAGATTTTGGTGCAATAAAAATCGGAATGTTGCATTCTTCTGAGGTCATTGATGCCGTTACGAAAAAATTAGCGCCTTACAATTTTAAAAATATTATACTCGACCCTGTAATGGTTGCTACTTCTGGCGATAGGCTTATTATTAATGATGCCATCACTTCTTTAAAGCTATTTCTCCCTAAAGCCAGTCTAATTACACCCAATATTCCTGAGGCGGAGCTATTAATCGGTCGTACTATTGAGTCAAATAATCTGGAATATTATGCAAGAGAAATTGGACTGTTGTACCATACTTCTGTTTTATTGAAAGGAGGACATTTAGGTTCCTATAACAATACAGTTACCGACACACTTTACTTATATGAAAGTGATACGATAGTAACCATAAAAAACCCCTGGGTAGATACTAAAAACATACACGGAACAGGCTGTAGCCTATCATCCAGTATTGCCGCATTTTTGAGTCTGGGACATAATTTAGAAGACGCAGTAAAAAGCGGTTGTCATTATATAAACCAAGCTGTAGCGCAAGGAAAAAATAAGGTGCTAGGAAAAGGCAATGGCCCTATCAATCATTTTGGACTGAATTAATTATTTGTAACAGTCAGTCACTCGAATCAGTAAGGATGCCGAGGCCGTAGGGCTTGGAAACATTTGTCAATATTGCGATTCAATATTGTATAGTGACTCGAATTTTGAGGATTATTTGAAATTTTATTTGTAGAATTGAATGAATAACTACAACCGACGCTACATTTGTACTAATGCGCTCTAAATGAATGCAGTAGATACATACCAGCTGTTGGCAATGATTAAAAAAATGAGAGACTACTTGAAATCATATAAATAGTTTCAAATGACTAATTTATTTGAACACAAATTAGTACGCAACAAATTAAAGAAAGGCGATTAATTTATCCAGAAAGGCAGCACCTCTTGTGAAGTCGTATTTATTATTTCTGGGCTATTTAGATCATTTTATTACTCATCTTCGGAAGCTACATTCAGCCGAAGCGTTAAAGAAATAACTATAGCAATATGAAAAGAAGAGCATTCATCAAAACTACAACATTAACTGGACTTGGGATAACATCCATTGGGCTCCTGAGCTCACAAGGCAAAATATTATTTGACAACAACCTCAGAGTAAACGGACTGCGTATTGAGGATCGGATTAAAGAGTTGGCAAAATTTGGACAAGACGAAAACGGACATGGCTACCGAGTCGCTTATACGAAAGGAGACATTGAAGGAAGAACGTGGTTTATGCAACTGATGAAGAATGCAGGACTTAACCCAAGTATAGACAGTGGTGGCAACATCATAGGCAAACGCGAAGGAAAAAATCCACTACTCAAACCCATTGCTTTTGGCTCGCACATTGACATGGTACCCGATGGTGGAAACTACGATGGGACTTTGGGCTCAATTAGTGCCTTAGAGGTAATTGAGATTCTGAACGAAAATAGTATAATTACCGACCATCCCCTGGAAGTAATCATTTTTGGTAATGAGGAGGGCGGTACCATTGGTAGTAAGGCTATTACAAGCGGATTAACCAAAGAGGGATTGGAGCAGAAAAGTCAAAGCGGATTAACCATGGCAGAGGGTATCAGAGCTATTGGTGGAAATCCTGACAATATTCCTTTAAGCATCCGAAACAAAGGAGATATCAAAGCTTTTCTTGAATTGCATATTGAGCAGGGTGGTATTTTAGAAAAAGAGAATGTACAGATTGGTGTGGTGGAAGGTATTGTGGGCATAGTACATTGGGAAGTAATCGTTGAGGGGTTTGCCAACCATGCGGGCTCCACTCCTATGAATATGCGGCAAGATGCTCTGCTGGCAGCATCACAATTCATCAATGCCGTAAATGAAGACATCAACAGCGTAAAAGGAAGTCAGGTAGGAACTGTTGGAAAAATTACTGTTCAACCTGGAGCCTACAATGTCATTCCCGGAAAAGTGATGATGGGCTTGGAGATTCGGGATTTGTCTGCGGAAAAAATTGAAAAGCTTTTCCTCGAAATTGAAAAGCGGGCTGCTAAAATTGCTTCATCATCTAAAACCACATTCCGTTTTGAAAGACAGCCTAATCCATCAAAGCCTGCATTAACGGATAAAATCCTTCAGCAAACAATCAATAAAACAGCAAAATCATTGGGCTTTACTACCAAGTTCATGCAAAGTGGTGCCGGCCATGATGCTCAGCATATGGCGATGATTGCTCCTGTGGCCATGATTTTCGTACCAAGCTTGGGCGGTATTAGTCATTCATACAAAGAATTTACTAAAACAGAAGACATGACAAATGGAGCCAATGTATTGCTACAAACAATATTGTCAATTGATAAAGGATAAAGCCAGTCTGCATAAAACAAATTTATAGCACATTAAACCCGTTGAACAGCAAGTAATTTTCTTTGAATACTAATGAAAAAGCATTTTAAATTCTGGTTGATTTATAGTGTTTCTGGCCTGATAGGTACGGGAGCCGGTCTGTCCTTATTTGGCGAAGCCCTCGCCATAAAAATAAGTGGTGCTGAAACTTCAAACTGGTTTTGGTGGGGAACCGCAGCCTTAGTGGTTTTTAACAGCGGAATTTCCTTAGTCGGTAATGGAGTTAAGCATCGAGTACACTACGAAAGAGAAAAAAGAAACAGAGATTAGCAATGTTTTTTTCTTGGTTGACTTTCTTCCGCCAAAACAAAATGAATATGCTTCTCCTTATCCGGCATTTCACTTTTCTTGCTAGCGAACTATAATATAAGTGTTCAACGGGCTTTTTGTGATACTGTGTGCGAAGTCCAAATTGGAAGACTCGAGAGATACTTACGCAATTGCACCAAGCGCATGATACAAAATGGTGGACCATTACCTTCAAAAATGAAGATGTACCTTGCGACGAATAAAGCATGTATTTGACGCATGAGATGCAATGATAAATTTGATTGTGTGAAGAATAAGATGTGCATTCGTTGTAGATTATGCAACGAATGCAAGCTTTCATCTATCAACAAAACAATTGGCCGAATTTTACTTGGAAAAATGATGAAATAATTAATTTATTAAGTGAGACGAGAAATTTATAGGGTAGACTCCTTGGAAAAATGGAATCTTTAGGGTCTGAACTAAGGAATGTAGCACTACTCGATACGTTAACTCTTGATGTATTAAAATCTTCAGAAATAGAGGGTGAATTTTTGAATCCTGACCAAGTTCGCTCTTCAATAGCAAGAAGACTTGGGATGGAAATAGCAAGTTTGGTTGAATCTGACCAGAATATTGATGGGGTGGTTGAAATGATGCTTGATGCTATACAAAATTGTTTTATGCCATTATCGGCAGACAGACTTTTTGATTGGCATGCTGCCCTATTTCCGCCTGGTAGAAGTGGAATGTATAAAATAACCGTAGCGGATTGGAGAAAAGATGCAACTGGACCGATGTAAGTGGTATCAGGGGCTATGGGAAAAGAAAAAGTGCATTTTCAAGCATCGGATTCTTCATTGACAGAGAAAGAAATGAATCAGTTTTTAGATTGGTTTAGAACTAATGAGAAAACAGATTTAGTGTTAAAAGCTACTTTGGCTCATTTTTGGTTTGTCACCATACATCCTTTTGAAGCCGGGGATGTAAGAATAACCAGAGCTTTAACTGACATGTTATTGGCTAAATCTGATAAAAGTAATCAACGATTTTACAGTATATCTGCTCAAATCCGAATGCAAAGAAGGAAATACTATGAAATACTTGAAGAGACACAAAAAGGAAATCTTGACATAACCGAATGAATGAAATGGTTTTTAAACTGTTTGATAAATTCTTTGAAATCGACAGATTTTTTATTGATCCGCGTTTTGTGAAAAGCAGACTTTTGGGCTAAGCATCCTGAATTAGTGATAAATGAAAGACAAAAGAAACTATTGAATAAATTGTTAGATGGGTTTGACGGAAAGCTGACTTCATCTAAATGGGCAAAGATGACCAAATGCTCAGAAGACACTGCGATAAGAGATATTAATGATTTGAAAGACAAAAATATTCTGCAAAAAGAAGCAGCAGCAGGACAAAGCACAACTTATGAATTAAAGGGATGAATCGCCGGCAGCAGACCATACGAAAGATAGCGCATGGTAACGAAATCAGGTATTCCAAGCGTTATAAGCCATATCAAAATAGGTATCGGTAGACAATGATGTGATCCGGCAAACTACCACTTCACATACTCCGATCTGTTACATAGCCATCAAAAACTAGGGAAATTCCAAAAAATCTGATTACTTAAAATTATGATAACTTGTTTTTTAAAATATATAATTGATCCTTCTAAAGTGGTAGAATTCGAACATTACGGGAAACTTTGGATCGACTTAGTAAATGAAATGGACGGACTTCATCATGGCTATTTGTTGCCTCACGAAGGAGCAAATAATGTAGGGTATGCCTCTTTCTCCTTTCCTTCATTAGCAGTCTATGAAATTTATCGAAGTGAAATACAAAATTCACCAAAATGTCTTGAAGCATTTAAGTATGCGAATGACACCAAATGCATCTTGAGTTACGAACGGAATTTTCTAAAACCAGTATTCAAGGGATTTACTGACAAGGCAAAACTATTTTACTAAGCTGAAAGTATCGAAAAAGCTGTTGATGTGATAGGATTATCTTCTTTGTTGACAGCAGACAAAGCTTCAGCACCTATTTAAATTCACGGATACTACTAGAAGCTTCGAATTTCATCCATCAGGCCGATCCTTATTTTGGTATACACTTAATATTCAAAGTATATACCGGAACTACAAGTGATATCAATCTACAGTATGCTTTATTGAATAGTAAAAATATTAGTGATAACTGGAATAAATCAGTGAGTTCTTGAATCGTGATACGATTGCAAATAAAAATTTAATTTTCATGAAGGCATTTTGTTATTTTCCCCTAAAAGTTAGACTAATTTTCTATTTATATTTATTACGCAGCCATAGGCGATATATTGGCAAATATTAGTACTTAAAAACTTCATAGCCGGAATCTTAGATCCATAAAAGCAAATTCCATATTCAAATTAGATTTGTTTATTTCTCGGACATACATTTTGATTCTCTGGACCTCGCACGCATGGACTGGTTCAAAAAGATGGCGGAATCACTTCGAATAATTTTTGCTGATTTAATTCGAGATGTGCCAAGCGTAAAAGAAAAAATCGCTCGTATTTTACATGAATTACAGCTAAAAGCAATTGAGAAAATCACTAGCCCAGTTTACAGTGGAGTAGGTAATCATGAGATTTGCAGTATTGAAAGGGATAAACTGCTGTTTAGCATTGATAATCAATCTTATAGGAAAAATATATTTAGGTATTTCCGAAGGCCAAATTGCTATTCCTTAAATTATGAAGGGATTTATTTTGTTAATTTAGCTACCATATATTATCAAAATCCATACTACTTCGGAGCTGCAAATGCGCTCCAGCTGAACTGGTAGGAAATAAGATCTAAAATATCTTCCGCTGAATACACCTATAATCGGCTTTAATCATACTCCATTTATAGCTTC
>JBDNIP010000269.1:0-4008 GCA_041688245.1 Algoriphagus sp. | reverse complement strand
GCGAACGCATCGTCATGGAAAATCTGAATCACTTTTTGAAAGGTAAAACGGTGTTCGTCATAGCACATAGATTAAGTACAGTCATGGGAGCCGACCAAATTGTGGTTACTGACGACGGTAAAATTGTAGAGCAGGGGACGCATGAACAATTGGTTCGTTTGAAAGGGGCGTATTATGACTTGGTTAAAAATCAATTGTAACTCAAAAATCTCAAATCAAACAGACCATGCCCGATCTACAGCCTCAAGCCAACAACTTACACCTTCGGTCCGAAGAAGTTCAGGAGATAATCAGCACCCCACCGGCTTGGCTGATCCGCTGGGGCATCACCCTGATCTTTATTCTTAGATCGTTGGTTATTCTTTTGTCTTTTATGATAAGGTACCCGGATTTCGTCCAAGCAAAAGTATTGGTGACGACAAAGGAACCGACAGAGCGGGTCATCGCGCGCTCGTCCGGACAGATTGAAAAACTTTTTGTGGAAAACGGAGCGGCTGTGGAAGAAGGACAACCACTTGGAGGGATCAGAAGTACTGCGAATCTGGAAGATATTTTGTACCTGAAAGAGACACTGGAAATTAAAATCTTTGGGAGGGAAAACGACTATAAATTTCCTATTGAATCCCTTTCAAAACTAATTCTAGGTGAGATTGAAGTTTCCTATCTGGAATTTGAGCGGAATTTCATGGAATATTGGCTTTTGCAGGAGTTACAGCCTCATATGGGACAATTAGAAAATAGCCAGCGATCCCTGATCGAAATTAATACTAGAATTACAAGTCAAATAGCTCAAAAAGATTTAATGGAACGCAGACTGGCTCTTTTTCAAATAGACTACGATCGTAATAAGAGTCTTCATGAACAAGGGGTAATAGCTGATAGGGATTTTGAATCCAAAGAGATGGAATACCTTCAAATGCAGGAGCAGGTCAACAGCATGATTATTCCCATCTCCCAAATGCAGGAAGCGCTCAGTATGGCAAATCAGACTAAACGCATCACGTCTATAGACAAACAAGAAGAAGAAACACGTACCTTAAAAAACATGGTACAGTCCTACTACAGTCTCAAGCGTAACCTTAGAGATTGGGAATACAAATATCTTATGACATCCTCAACAAGCGGTGTGGTCAGCTTTCAAAAAATCTGGGGTGCCAATCAACAGGTCAATTCTGGTGAGCTTGTGTTTACTGTGCTACCTGGAAATAGGTCCGAGCTATTGAGTTCTATGAAAATACCGGCTCAGAATGCAGGTAAAGTTCAGGTTGGTCAAAAAGTCATGATTAAGCTGGACAATTACCCCTTTCAACAATATGGAGCATTGATTGGAGAAATAACTAACATATCGATTTCACCTGATGATGAATTTAATTACTTAGTATATGCCGCCTTACCAATGGGTACGAGTACCTCTTACCACAGGGAAATACCCTTCACTCAGGAATTGTTGAGGAGTGCGGAAATTATTACAGAAGAATTGAGTGTTGCAGAACGTCTTTTTTTAAGTTCAGGTCATTATTAATCAATTGAAATAAATCAAAACATCAAAAATTGTAGTCCAATCGAAGATCTAAGGTCTCGTCTGCCATTTAATTATTATACACTGAAGGAATGAAAATTGTACAGACTTTTTGGATAGATGAAGGGAAAAATGGGTTGGAAGACTCATTTGGATGGTGCAGTGCAAAGTATCATTTAATGAGCTGGGCTCTAAGTGCTCTTCAATTAAATAAATTTTACTCCAATGTAGAACTGATCACAGATACAAAAGGAAAGGAACTCTTAATAGATCAGCTCAAACTACCTTATCAAAATGTCCGAGTAGAATTGGATGATTTAAATTTTGAATGTAGTCCTCAGTTATGGGTTACCAAAAAAATTTACGCGTACACACTTCACGACGAACCATTTTTAAATGTGGATGGAGATGTTTATATCTTCAATTCCTTTCCGAACGACCTGCTGTCTGGCGATCTTATTGCTCAGAATATAGAGCAGGACTTTGACTATTACAAAGAGCTTGTTGGATTGGTAAATCAGACCTTTGATTATGTTCCTATGCCGCTAAAAATGCAGGTAGAAAAGTCCATACCCATTCAAGCAAGTAATGCAGGTATTTTGGGAGGGAAAGACCACCGATTTTTCAAAGAATATTTCCAAATCGTTCATAATTTTGTTTTGAAAAACAAGGAAAAGATAAATCTACTAACACCCTCTCAACTGGTCAACTTCAATGCCGTGGTAGAGCAATATATTTTTCATTGTTTAAGTAACGATTCGAACGTAGCTGTAAAATATTTATTTGATACAGTATATGATCCTTCTTTTTTTGAAGGGTTTTGTAATTTCCATTATTTGCCAAATAAAACGCCATTTATTCATGCTTTGGGAGACTATAAAAGAAATGGTTGGGTATGCGATCAATTGGCAAATAGACTCCGGATGGATTATCCTGAATATTATTATAATATCATCAATCTCATTGAATCCACTATAAAGCACATTACTGAGTTTGAGGAGTCCTATCCAAGCAGTTCAAGTTTTTCGTTTAACTATTTAGCAAAATCCGAAGAAAAGTTATTTTCCAGAACCAAACAAATCATATATTCAATTTGTGATAGGGAACAAGTATCATTAGATCTCAATAAATATAACATTCATCAACTTAAACAATATTTGAGTGAAGAACTGAATAATTCAAGTTCGTCTGCGCTTCTGAATGATGTGTTTGAGTTTGAAAAAGAGAAATTGAGGTTGGCTCAATCTTTTCCTTCCGATGATTTTGTGTTGAAGAACGAGGCTAAAGCCAATGACAATGCGAACCATGTTTTCAAACGTAATAATTTTCAAGAAAAAATGGAATTGAGATTGTCACCATTCTGTATGATAATAGAGTCAGAATGGGATTGGGCGCTTAATCCTACTTTGTTTACTCGTGTCAAAATAAATAATATCGAAATTAATTTTGATCAGAGACCTCATTATTATCAAACCTTATTGTTGCTTGACCGGCATCATGGCGAAGTAATCGAGTATTTGCTTGGGCCTGTCGAAACCTATTTAATGTCATTACTTTCTAAAGAGACAAATACATCCTATCAGCAATTGGCTGATCAGGTAATCCTATTTTTTCAAAATGTTGAGCCAATTCAAGTCTTGACACTATTGGAAGAGTCCATACGTTTCTTGTCTTATAGTGGGATGATTTTTGTAGAGTTGAATGATTCCTAAAAATCTAGTAAAAACTTACTAAAAGTTAGTAAATAGAGTATTGTTTGTGTTTTGATTACTGCTTAAATTCAAGAAATCAAAACAAGTATTGGACGGTCCAATCCTCAAGTATTGATCAATTTAAAAAACAAACAAATGAAAAAGCTAAGTTTAGAAATGCTGCGACTCACTTCGGGAGAGGTATTGCAGCGAAGTGAAATGAAGAAGATTACTGGAGGGTATGGGGGCTGCACTACATGCTATACTTATGACTCAAACTTGGTGCAAAATGGAACATATACCACCTCTGGTTCTTGTAATGCAGGTTCTACATGCTTTAATGACCCTAATTGTTTTACATGGTCTTGCAGTTGATCTTATAGGTTAAGTATCAGTTCACCTAATGCTCAATTAATATAAATAAATTTGTTAAATAAGTAATGCATTGACTGATGCCGAATTAATCAATTACTGAACTACTTCAAATGAATTTTTATGGAGTAGTTCTAAATTTCTTGTCTTATAAAAACAATTTCATAAGGAGGAATTAATTACAGCTCCCATTTTAGAAACCCTTATAAAGGGAGAGATGCAGAATTAAGTTGAAAATCATTTTGGTAAGCACACTAGTCTTAATCATGAAACATATTATAAGGATGTTGTTTTTCATTTCAATTTTCCAATTTCAAAATTGTGGAGATAAAGATTATCCAGATTCAATTAAATCTACTAAAACAATAGAAATCAAGATGGATTTATTGAAGGGCGATTCACCAGAATTTATCATTGAAATACTAG
>JBDNIP010000268.1:0-1102 GCA_041688245.1 Algoriphagus sp. | reverse complement strand
TAAATACTATGCTGAAGCTCTCTGATATTTCTAGGCAACTGATACTTGGACATGCGTTTGATCAAAGGCTCGGAGGCCTTGCGTATGTCTTTGTTATATTTTTTGGAATAATAGGCAATGAAGTGATCTGCCAAGAGTGGAATATCCTCAATCCGCTCACGTAAAGGCGGCAGCTGAATTTCAATCGTATTTATTCGATATAGTAGATCCTGACGGAAAGAATTATCATAAACCATATTGTGAATCGGCATATTCGTAGCTGAAATCAATCGGATGTTTACTTCTACAGGTCGATTGGCTCCGACCCGAGTCACTTCACGATTTTGCAAGGCGGCCAAAAGTTTGGCCTGAAGCGACAAAGGGAGATTTCCGATTTCATCTAAAAACAGCGTGCCTTTATGTGCCTGCTCAAATCTACCGGCGCGATCCTCTTTTGCATCGGTAAATGCGCCTCTCTTATGTCCAAAAAGCTCAGATTCAAGGAGAGTCTGCGTGATCTAACCCAATTCCACTCCCACAAACGCTTCCCGATTTCGCTTTGAGTGGCGATGTAGTGCCCTGGCAATAAGTTCTTTTCCAGTTCCATTTTCGCCCAAAATCAAAACATTGGCATCCGTCACTGCTACCCGCTCAATGGTCTCAAATACGCGTTGCATCGAAGGGGAATTACCGATGATATCTTTGAATTTATTATCGATGTCCTTTTCCAGCGTACTCTTTTGATCCTTAAGTAGGTCCACTTCCAGTTTTTTTCTACGAAGTTGAAGTGCGGAATTCAGGGTGGCCAAGAGTCTTTCATTTTCCCATGGCTTTAGTACAAAATCCGTTGCACCTTCTTTGATTGCTTTCACAGCAAGATTCACATCGCCATAAGCAGTAATCAAAACCACCACTGCTGATGGATCCAGTTCAAGAATCCGATCTAGCCAATAGAATCCTTCCTGTCCCGAACTCACATCTTTGGTGAAGTTCATGTCCAAGAGGATCACATCATAATTCTCATTGTGGGTCAGTATTGGAAGCAGGTCCGGGTTGGTCTCTGTATCCACTTGTGCGAAATGCCGCTTCAGAAAAATTTTTGCTGCTTTGAGCAAATCTTCAT
>JBDNIP010000267.1:0-3609 GCA_041688245.1 Algoriphagus sp. | reverse complement strand
TTTAAATCAATCTTTGGGATTTGCATGAAGTCTTTAATTGCAGATTGCAAATATAGGCCATTCGCTTAATTCCCATTTAAAAACCTCAATCATCCATGTCTAAGTTAATTTCAGTTCGCTTCCAATGGATTAAACGCATTCTAAATTTCAGGTTTGATGCAGGGACTTCTCGTGGTGTCTTGAAAACTCGACCAGTTTATTGGATCAAAGCTTTTGATCCCCAAAATCCAACAATCATTGGCTGGGGAGAGGCTGCGCCACTGATCAATTTGAGTTTAGATGATCGACCTGATTTTGAGGATTATCTGGAAGCGGAACTTCAAAAAATTGAAGGTTCTACGTTCGAATCCAATTCCAATCAGATTTTGAAAAAACTTAAGGAGCTTGTTTCTCCAGAGTTTCCAAGTATTCGGTTCGGGTTGGAGACTGCTCTTTTAGACTTGGTTCAGGGCGGCAAAAAGTTGATTTTTTCCGGAGATTTTTTTGATCACGCTGATCCGATACCAATCAATGGATTGATCTGGATGGGAAGTCAGGAGTTTATGGCTGAGCAAATTGAAGAAAAGCTCAATCAAGGGTTTGACTGTATCAAAATGAAAATTGGTGCGATTGACTTTGAGCAAGAGTTTGCCTTGTTGAGTCAAATCCGCAAGCGCTATTCAAAAGATCAAATTACACTCAGAGTCGATGCCAACGGAGCTTTTTCGACTCAGGAGGCACTGGAGAAGTTAGGCAGATTGGCAAGTTTGGATCTTCATAGTATCGAGCAGCCGATAGCTGCCGGACAAATCGAGGCGATGCGTGAATTATGTGAAATTACTCCTTTACCAATTGCCCTAGATGAAGAGCTAATTGGAGTTGAACATAAAGCGGACTTACTGGACCGGATTTCTCCTCAACATATTATCCTTAAGCCGACATTGCTGGGGGGAATTCTTGAAACCCAAGAATGGATCAAGCTTGCCGAGGATCGAGGAATTGGATGGTGGATGACTTCCGCCTTAGAGAGCAATGTTGGACTCAATGCAATCGCCCAATTGGCAGCGAGTTACACTCCTGTCATGCCGCAAGGACTTGGTACAGGAAAGCTTTTTCATAATAATCTGGATTCTCCGCTTGTGATAGAATCAGGTACGATCAGCTATCGATCAGAATTGGTCTGGGAAAATCCCGATTAATTTCTCAATGGGAAGATATAAACAGGTTTATTGACAGCTACTTTCCAATTCGTGGGTGTAAGTATCCCCGAATCGCTAGCACGTTCAAAAATAACAATGTCGTTACTTCCCTGGTGTGCACAAACCAAGTATTTCCCGTCTGCAGTTAAGTTGAAATTTCGAGGCATAATTCCTCCGGAAGCGATTACTTGAATGCATTCAAAATCTTGTGAAGCCTCCATTCGTCGAAACACCGAAATGCTATTGGCTTCTCCACGGTTCGAAACATAGACCTGCTGTCCATCTGGCGAAATCCGAACCTCAGCCGCTCCGACTGCACCTTTAAAATCATCAACTACTAATGAAAGCCTTTGTCTAGGAACCAGCTTTCCAGCCTCAAAATCAAATATTTCCAGTATGGCAGTAAGTTCTTGCACCGCAAAGACAGTCTTACCGTCGGCAGAAAATAGTACGTGGCGAGGGCCATCTCCTGGCTGGCATTCAAAGGTGGAATAAAGCGATACGGGTTCATGGTCCGATTGGTTAAAAGCGTAGCTATAAATCTTGTCCGTACCCAAATCAGCGACTAATAAAAAATTTCCATCTGGGCTGAATACCGTACTGTGTACATGTGCTTTTTCCTGTCGACTCTCATTGATGCTTTTCCCATCATGCTGGATTGTCTGAAGATGGGAGAGCTGATTGGAAGGATTCAATTTATAAATACTCAGACTGCCTCCGGAATAGTTAGCAACCACAACTAATTGCTCCTTGGGAGAAAATCCGATATAGCAGGGATGATCACCATAGGACGGGATGGTATCAATAGGATTTAATTTCCCACTGGCTAATCCAAATACCATCAATTACCTCCGTTGACACTTGTATCTTCTTCCAGCGATATTACCAGATTTTCTGCACGGTTGGCTAATAGGAAGGAAGGATTATTGATTCCTTCAAAGATGGTTTCCACAGTTAATGAATTATTCTCTGGATTGAATTTCAATAAGTTAATTCCCTGATTTGTACTGTCGGTATAGGTGCCGACTAGAAAAGAATAAATGGGTGAGGGGATAGTCATTTCTTTGGTACTTGAAGAATTGCAAGCTGCGAATAAAGCGAGCAGCGTAAGGAGAATTGGGATTTGTTTCATTGTTTAATCTAAGCAATTCATCTCCTTGCTTTAAAATTAGCTTTTGGAGTGATTCATGCGATTTCTTAAAAAGATGGAATAAAAATGGATAAATTTTTATGGAGTTATTAATAATTGAATTGAAAAATATAAAATTCGCTAATTTACGAATTGATAAAATCAGCGCCAGATGCTATATAAAATCTATGATACGGAAGTCGTCAAGCGATTTACGATCTACAACAGTTTATTTTTAGACCTTCCATTTGATCACATTTACAGGACGGGTACGCTTATGCCAATTTTGGGGACAGCCTGTCAAAAAGGCTTTGAAGAAGGCCTAAGCCCCAAGCAAATCATCGAAGGGTTCTTTGAAGAGATGATGCCTGACT
The DNA here is from genome assembly GCA_041688245.1 of Algoriphagus sp. Classification (GTDB taxonomy): domain Bacteria; phylum Bacteroidota; class Bacteroidia; order Cytophagales; family Cyclobacteriaceae; genus Algoriphagus. The sequence goes on along the minus strand of JBDNIP010000267.1, from coordinate 928 downwards.
CCAGCAGCCAAAAGCAAATTGACTTACTGTTCCAAATGATCCAATATGTGGAGCGCCAAGTAGTTCTTTTTGATTCTATTGAAGATGCTGCTTACGCTAAAATCAATGATTTGAAGGGTAAAGGTTCGATTAACGCTTTAATCAATCGAACTGACAATGATAAAAAGCGTCCAGAATTAATCGAAAAGCTCAAGAATTTTTCTGTTCGATTAACACTTACCGCTCACCCAACACAGTTTTATCCTGGAAATGTACTGGGGATAATAACTGATCTGGAAAATGCAATCCGAACTGACGATATCGGTAAAATCAATTCGATCCTTCAGCAACTCGGGAAAACCGGACTTACGAAGCGGGAAAAGCCAAGTCCTTACGATGAGGCAGTTAGTCTAATCTGGTATCTGGAGAATATTTTCTATCAAAGTATACCCGATATCATGATTCGTCTACTCAATTCACTGGAAATCCCAATTCATACATGGGAAAACCCAGGATTAATGAAAGTAGGTTTTTGGCCAGGGGGGGACCGAGACGGGAATCCATTTGTGACTTGGGAGACTACCCAGCAAGTTGCACTTCGATTAAAGAAGTGGATTCTGAGATGCTACTATCGAGATATGCGAAAACTTCGACGAAGACTGACTTTCAAGTATGTCGAAGAAATTATCATTAAAGTAGAGAAAGGACTTTACTCTACACTCTTTGAGGAATCATCATTTTATCATACTGCAGATCAACTTTTAGCGGATTTATTGAATGCAAGAGAGGCTTTGGTTATGCATCATGAGGGTTTATTTGTGGAGATACTCGATGAGTTTATTCTGAAAGTGAAGATTTTCGGTTTCCATTTCGGATGTATGGATATGCGACAAGACAGTAGGAAGCATGATGCACTCTGGGATGAAATATTCGAAATTCAAGGAAAGAC
>JBDNIP010000027.1:0-4553 GCA_041688245.1 Algoriphagus sp. | reverse complement strand
GGGGGTATCTATACGTCACATCTAAGGGAAGAAGGTTTGGGTCTTCTAGAAGCTGTCCAGGAGGCAATTTCGATATCTCGAGAAGCAAAGATTCCCGTAGTCTTAACGCATCATAAAGCAATCGGAGTGAAAATGTGGGGGGCAAGTTCCAAGACCTTAGCCATGGTAGATTCTGCTAGAGCCATTGGCTTGGATATTATGATGGATCAGTATCCATACACTGCAAGTCATACCGGGATAAGCATTTTGATTCCAAGCTGGGCGCTGGAAAATGATGAATTTGCAGCTCGGATAGAAGATCCAGCACTGAGAGACAGTATTAAAAAAGGAATAATTTTCAATATTCTAAATGACCGTGGAGGAAAGGATCTCAATAGAATTCAATTTTCTAGCGTAGCGTGGGATCGAAGCTTAGAAGGAAAAACGCTCAAGGATTGGGTGATCAGAGAAGGCAAAGCGCCTACAATAGGAAATGGGGCTGACTTAGTGATCCAGGCTCAACTTAATGGCGGGACGGGCACAATCTATCATGCGATGGATGAGGCTGACGTGGAGCGAATCATGAAGCATCCAATGACAATGATCGGTTCTGATGGGAGACTTTCGCAAAATGGAGATGGACATCCACATCCAAGGGCTTATGGCACTTTCCCGAGGGTACTTGGCTATTATGTCAGAGAGAGGAAACTACTAACGCTCAGCGAGGCTATCCATAAAATGACTGGACTGTCCGCTAAGCGATTGGGATTAACTGATCGAGGAATTATAAAAGAAGGAGCTATTGCTGATATCACAATCTTTGATGCTGCCCAGATAGTGGATCAATCTACCTTTGCAGATCCACATCAATATCCTTTGGGGATCGAATTTGTGATCATCAATGGGGAAATTGCTGTGAAGAATGGTAACTATCTGGCAATAGCTGCTGGAAAAGTAATTCGTAAAACAAAACCTGACTAATTAAAGTACATTCAGGGCCTGCTCCTTAATTTTTTCCAATTCATCTTTCATCAATATTACATGCTTTTGCATTTCGGCATCATTAGCTTTGGAACCAATTGTATTGATCTCTCGACCAATCTCTTGGCTGATGAATCCCAATTTTTTTCCTTGCATGGTCTCTTCATTTAGAGATTTTGAAAAGTACTTCAGATGGGTTTCAAGCCTAACTAATTCTTCAGTGATATCTAATTTTTCGAAATAATAAATCAACTCTTGCTCGAATCGGTTGGCATCAAATGAAGTTTCATCCAGCCATTCATTGAAATGATTCCGAATCTTATCCTTTATCCTATCTTTTCTTTTTCCCTCTTGTGATTTTATCTGATCCAGTCCTGAGGTAATCGTATTGATATTGCCGGTCAATTTTTCAAAAAGTGAATTCCCTTCATCTTGCCTGAAGGAATCACATTTTTTAAGCGCTTGTGTGATCACATTTTTAACTTCGACCCAATCCTCTTCATTCTCTTTATCCTCAGAAGAAATTTGTGAAATTACATTTGGAGATTGAAGGGCTAGTTTGAAGATATCTTCATTCGAATCATTGACCGAGTCAGCAAGTTCTTTGTACTTTGTGTAGAAAAGCTTGAACAGCGAATCATTGATCGAGACTGGAATATCACTGGCCCCTTTGGTAGAAAAATCAACTGAAATACTAACTTTTCCACGATCTAGGATTGACTGTGCTAAGGTTCTTATCTCAAGTTCTTTATCCGAAAATTGTCTTGGACTTCGAATAGAGAGGTCTAAAAATTTTGAGTTGAGAGATCTGACTTCAACTTGAATTATCAGTTGGTCGTTTTCGAATCCGGCATTTCCGTAGCCGGTCATAGATTTGATCATAATTTGATTTAAAAATTGAAGCCTAAAGTTACATAGAACCTCAAATCTTCTGTCTCATAATTTCTCATTGGTCTGGCAACATCAAATTTCACGTAGTAATTTAATAAAACTGTTCGCAACCCTGCACCATAACTCTGAAGCCACGGGTTATTGAAATTATTTAAAACGATGGTAAATGGTGATCCTTCTGTATTGATTACCTCGGTATTCTGATCATTGACCTTTTCCCAAGGTGCAAAATCATTCCATGCCGATCCGACATCGTAAAATCCAACTAACTGGAAGTTCCTAATAAAATTAGAGGTAATATTTCCTCTGGTAAGGTAAGAAAACAATGGAATTCTAAGCTCTGAAGTGAAGGTAACCACATTTCTACCTCGAATCTCATCATAGTTGTAACCTCTGAGATCTACGAAGTCTGCAAATAAAATATTTGAGTTCTCAACTCCGTTAAGATTTCGAACCGGTGACGATTCAGGGCGATTTGCAGGCGGTCTGTAGAAGTCGTTGAACAGCCAGTTGTCCATACCACCCACTAAGTAGGTTTGTGGATTGTTGCCCATAAAGGAACCGACAAACAATCGAGATGCGAAAATGATATTTTTGTGTATTCGTTGGTAGTTTCTGAGATCAACATAAAAGTTGCTGAATGATCTTGCAGAATTACTTAAAGCAGTATAATTAGCATATCCAATTTTACCCTTGAATCCCGCTTGAGTGTATAGACCAAGCTGCTCGGTGCGATCAAAAACGAATTCTGCTCTTCCTCCAATGTAATTCACGTTCAAACTATTCTGATCAGGAAGATTACTTAGAATTAAAGAATCTGGATTTAGGTTAAAGTATTGTGTCTTGGCCAAAAAAGGAGAAATTGTGACTTTAGCATTTGGATTTAGTGGATAAGAGAAACTGGCTTCAACTTTGGTAAGGACATATTTCTGGTCAGTAATGTCTCCTTCAATGACACGAATTGTTCTTCGATCGTATCGTCCTTTGAAATCAACTCGACTCTTTAAATATTCATATTCAAAAAACAAATCACCACCCGATCTAAAATCTAGTGTAGTCATTACTCCCGCATGGAAGGAATGATTATCAAGTAGATCTGTAATCTTACCTGTAAGGCTGATCCCAAAACCTCGAAGAGGGTCTACCACAAATCGGTTATTGAGATGATTTATGAAAAACTGCTCATCCATAGCTCGAGGACCTGACACTCGCTTCTGAAGGCTTTGCTTTCTAAATGTCTCTAGAAGGTTAATTTTATTAGAACTTTCTTTGCTGCTATTCTGAGGTGCCAAAGTTAGACTAGGCAGTGAATCGAAGGTATAATTATCGGTATCTATCCCTTTTTTAGATTCAAAACTCAAACGCTTTAGATCAATGGATGTAGAAGCATTTTTCGAAACGGTATCGATTGCTACAACAGGATTTTCAAGTGCAATAGGCTTAGGCTTCGTTACTACTAAATTGGCTTTAGCTTCACGCTCCTCTAGTAGTCTTCTTGCTGCCAATCTTTCATTTAGACTTTTTGCCTGCGCAAGTTGAATTCTGGGAATGCTTGGGGTGAATTGATCTGAATTTGAAAATCCTTCAACCATTAAAAAACTTTCTCTTCCATCCCTGATTGAATATGCAATTTTATTCATACGACTATTCACGTCAAATGCCTCAATACTTTTATTAAATGCAGATATTTGATTTGACACCTGGTTACCTATATTCAAACGCATTAAGTTATTTATCCCGCTTAAATCGCTCATATAAATGATAACATTAGGATTCAATCGTCGGGAACCAATGTTTTTACTATTTGCATTTGTGAGCTGTTTGGTCACTATTGTATCGGTCACCTGCGACATATACAGGTTGAAATAATCTGGATAGTCCTTCAAATCAATTTGTTTCCCAGCCAAGGAATCTGGGAGTTCTTTAAAATTAGAAGAATAAATGATCGTAGAGTCATTCAAAAAAACAGGTGTCAAATCATCAAATTGATCATTAGTCAGCCGCTTGCCCTGTCCCCTTGTGTTGAGCGTAAAAATATCAGATTTAACATTTGAAATGGCTGATATGGCCATATTCTTACCAGTACTATTAAAATCTAAGCTTAGAATCTGGGTAATATTCCTCAAGAAAATTTTATCCTGACTTGAACCGTCGATTGATCGTAGTCGAAGAGTAGTTGTCCCTCTGCGAAAGGAGGCTATCGCAATATTTGCTGAATCTTTCCAAGCAATAACTGGAGTTAAAAAATTAGGATTTTGATCTTCCAGTACTGATCCCCCTGTGAAGAGGGTTCGTTCTTCCCCACTGGAGACCTCTCGTACTTGCACTTTATATTTTCCTCCATTGTTTAACACATAGGCAACATTCAATCCATCAGGACTGAATTTGATATCGTTAATAGCTCCAATGACCCGGGTGGAAGTCTCTGCAACCGAAGAGTTTCGATCTACATCCTTAAAAGAATCTTTGACTTGCGCATTAATTGCCAAATAATAGTTTTTCCAATCCTCGGTAAAAGTTTTATAATTTAATCAAACAGTATTAGAGATACTGTTTTCTTCATTTCGGTTGATTCTGGAAAGATTAAGGATGCTTGAAATATACCTTTTCCCGTATTTTTCAGCGACATAGTTCCAAACAGATTGACCGACCAAAGCAGCTTCCCTTTCCTTCAATTTCAGGATTTTAGGCTTTTGATCTTT
>JBDNIP010000266.1:0-8688 GCA_041688245.1 Algoriphagus sp. | reverse complement strand
TGACCAATTCACCACCTGCGGAGCTGATCAGAATCGATCCTACAATCGGACCGGTGCAGGAGAAAGAAACCAAAACTAAAGTGAATGCCATAAAGAAGACTCCTACCAAACCGCCTTTCTCAGCTTTCTCATCCACCTTATTCACCAAGCCGGAAGGCAAGGTGATTTCGAACATACCCAAAAAGGCTAGCGCGAAGAAAATAAATACTCCAAAGAAAAAGAGATTAGGCGCCCAATGTGTGGCCAGCCAATTCGCAAACTCAGGTCCTTGAATTGCTGCAACTGCTGTCCCGGCAATGGTATAAATCGCAATAATCGAGAATCCATAGATAGAGGCATTTCTTATTCCTGTTGCCCTGCTAGTTACCCGACCGGTAAAAAAGCTTACTGTCATCGGGATCATCGGAAATACACAAGGCGTAAGTAACGCTGCCAAACCCGCCAAAAAGGCCAATATCATAAATCCCCAAAGAGATTCTTGGACAACTTCATTACCATACTCGGTTGCGATTGGTTTAGCCGTTAGTTCAACTTTCGCCTCATTTTTATCCGAACGGGTGAATTGTGATTCTGAAAGTGTCGTATCAGCAATGGGATCAGAAGCAATAGTTTCTGGATTCTCGACTGCTGGAATGGATGGTTCCTGAGATTGTTGTCTCGGACTTGCTTTAAAATTGATTGCTACATCTTCCTCATAGTTCACACATTGTCCAGTCAGGTCTGAGCACATTTGATAGCTTAGGACACCTTTAATCGTCCCTGAGTCAGATCCGATAATCAAAGCCTGTTCAAATCTTCCTTTCCCCAAAAAATAGGTAACATTTCCTTCCCAAATCTCATCAAATTTCTTCTTTGGATTGATAGCCTTGAGATTTCCATTGGTGGAAGCAGCACTTGATTCTTCAAGTTCAAATGTGGTTAGAATTGGCCCAAGATCTTTCGCGAAATCATTAGAATACACATACCAGCCCATCGGAATCTCTGCTTCCATTATCAAAATAGCAGGACTCGCCACCTGGAGTTCTGTGGGCTCCAAGGTAAAAGTCCATTTCGGAGGCTTTACCAATTGGGCTTGAGACAAGAGCGGAATTAAGAACAAAAATGCAACTATAAACAATCCTCGAAAGAGGGAATAGAATTCTGTTGGGTGTGAAAAACTCTTTTCTGCATAAAAAAAACTATCAAGTTTTATCAAGAACGTTTTGGTAATACTATTTGTCATTTTTTGGAAACTTGATTTTCTTGATTTGATTGTCTACAATAATTACCAACTCAGAATTCTTCTCTTTTTTGAACTCGATAAGTTTTTCATAAACTTTTTCTAGCCCAATTAAGATCTTGTCATTTAGCTCAATTTGTTCTTTTATCTTATTCATGGCCTTTTTTCATTAGATTAAATTTTGAAGGATTTTGAATCTCTAATTTCTGGTCAATCGTTATTTTGGCTATCAGCTCGGGCATTCCCTCTGAATTATCAAAGATTAGTGCTCCATCGACAATTGATAAATAGATTTTGAAAAGATTCTCCACTCCTCTTATATATCTTCTCTTAATTACATTCTCAGTAATATCATGTCCTCCTTCTTTGACTCGCACTTTTACACGTTCAACCGCTAAATCGTAACTTTGTAGCCAAAAGAAGAGTTACGGTATAACCTTTTTCTTTAGCTTTTCTGATTTTAGCCGCATAGCTTTTTGTGGCCAAAGTGGTTTCGAAACCAAAACTTCGATTAGCTCCAATCAAGTAATTAATCCTGTCCAACATGATTCTGCCAGCTTCCAAAGCCACATTTTCTGGCTGAAACGGAGATAAACCTCTAGCTATTTCATCCGCGTTTACAAATTCTTTACAATTGATAATCTCTGGCAAGATGGTGAAAGAGGCAGTTGTCTTTCCAGCCCCATTACAGCCAGTTATTATGTAAAGATTCTTTTCCAAGATTATTTAATGTGTTAGGGTAATTTTCATTCCTTCTCCGAGGAAACTTTATTTGCTTTGACTACTACTTACTAAGTTTTCTAAAATGCTTGAAGAAAGCCGCGATCGTCTCAATACCGATAAAATAGTTCTTTACCCCATAATGTTCATTCGGTGAGTGAAGCGCATCTGTATCCAGTCCAAAGCCAAACAAAATTGGATCCGATTCTAGTTCCTTTTGGAATAAAGCCACAATCGGAATAGAGCCGCCTTCGCGTGTTGGGATAGGTCGCTTACCGAATATCTCCTCCATTGCAGCCTCTGCAGCCTGATATCCCAGTGATGAATCTGAAACTACGGCTGCTGCGCCGCCATGATGCGATTTCACCTTTACTTTGACAGAAGCTGGTGCGATGGATTTGAAGTGATTCTCAAAAATTTTGGCTATTTCTTTCCAGTCTTGATCGGGTACGAGACGCATAGAGATTTTAGCAGAAGCCTTGGATGGCAAAACTGTCTTAGCTCCTTCACCAGTATAGCCGCCCCAAATCCCATTCACATCTAGCGTTGGACGGATTCCGATTCGCTCAATAGTGGTATAGCCTTTTTCGCCGTCCACGTCAGCAATGTCTAGTTTCTCTTTGTATTCATCAAGGCTAAAAGGCGCCTCGTTTAATCTGGCTCGCTGAGCTTCAGTGAGCTCTTGGACTTTGTCATAAAAGCCAGGGATGGTGATGTGATTATTTTCATCTTTCATCGAAGCGATCATGTCACAAAGGACATTGATTGGGTTAGCCACAGCTCCGCCATAAGTCCCAGAGTGAAGATCACGGTTGGCTCCGGTAACTTCCACTTCCATATAGGCCATGCCACGAAGACCAACAGTAATCGATGGGTTCTTCATAGCGATCATGTGCGTATCTGAGATCAGGATCACATCAGCTTTTAGTCGATCTTTATTTTCGATGACGAACTTGTCTAAATTATCTGAGCCGACTTCTTCTTCTCCCTCGATCATGAATTTCACATTACAGGGCAAGTCATTTTCTGCCATCATCGCTTCAAAAGCTTTCACATGCATGTAAAACTGACCCTTATCATCTGCTGCTCCTCTGGCGAAAATAGCTCCCTCAGGATGGATTTTAGTGTTCTTGATTACTGGCTCAAATGGTGGAGAATTCCAAAGTTCATAGGGATCAGCCGGCTGCACATCGTAATGACCATACACTAAAACTGTTGGCAAAGCTGGATCAATGATTTTTTCTGCATACACAATTGGAAAGCCAGCCGTTTGACAGATTTCTACAGTATCAGCGCCTGCTTTCTCAAGGGAATTCTTCACAAATTCTGCCGCAGCAAAGACATCGGCTTTGAATTTAGGATCCGCACTTACCGAAGGAATGCGGAGCAAATCGAGCAATTCGTTTAGAAATCGGTCTTTATTGGAAAGGATAAAATCGTTAACAGCCATAAAAGGATTTTGTATTTAGGTAAAGGCCTCAAAATTATCCTTTTCAGAAGTAAATGCCTAAAGGATTTGATTTTTTAGCCTATAAAGTCACTAAGTTTTGGTTTATTCATCAATAAGTCTCGAAGACATTAAGTTTTAGATTTTTAAAAAAAGATTATCCTATTTTTACTTTAGAGCCTTCGTGGCATAAATCCATTATTATGAAAGCAATACTTTGCCGAGAATTCGGGCTTCCAGAAAGTCTAGTTTTGAGTGATGTTTTGGATCCTTTACCAGGACCAAGCCAACTAGTGATAGCCGTGGAGGCCTGTGGGGTTAATTTCCCAGATACGTTGATCATTCAAAATAAGTATCAATTCAAGCCAGAGCTTCCCTTCTCACCAGGTGGTGAGGTGGCGGGTAAAGTCTTAGCCTTAGGCGAAGGAGTAACCAAATTTCAAGTTGGGCAATCAGTATTGGCACTTTGTGGCTGGGGTGGCTTAGCAGAAAAAGTGGCAGTAGATAGTGATCGAGTTTTTGCTACGCCTCCGGGATTAAGCCCTGAGATTGCCGCGACTACTTTATATACGTATGGCACCTCATATTATGGTTTGAAAGATCGGGCAAATCTCCAAGCTGGAGAAACATTGCTGGTGCTAGGAGCTGCAGGGGGAGTCGGACTAGCGGCTGTCGAATTAGGAAAAGTGATGGGAGCCAAAGTTATCGCCGCTGCTTCTTCCGATGAAAAACTCGCGCTTTGCCGTGAAAAAGGAGCTTCGGAAACGATCAACTATCTCACTGAAGATCTAAAAACTCGGATTAAAGAGTTGACCGGAGGAAAAGGCGTGGATGTAATATACGATCCAGTAGGTGGAGATTATACAGAAACTGCCTTGCGAGGAATCGCATGGAACGGTCGTTACCTGATTGTCGGCTTTGCGAATGGGGAAATCCCAAAAATCCCGATGAATCTTCCTTTGCTGAAAGGCTGTGCTATTATGGGCGTATTTTGGGGACAGTTTTCCACACTTGAATCTAAACAAAGCTTTCAAAACATTGGGCAGCTAGTTCAATGGATCAAGGAAGGGAAAATTCAACAACATATCAGTAAGCGGTATTCTTTAGCAGAAGCTCCGGATGCCTTACAGGCATTAGTAGATAGAAAAATGTTGGGTAAAGGTGTTGTAATGATTTAATACGTCTAAGTCGCTTGACTATCAACATTTCAATCAGCGATGCACATGTGATAAGAGCATTTGAAGAAATAAGCCAGATTGTAGTGAGTTCATAAAAAATAAAAGTCCAAGTCTACTGATACGAACCAGACTGAATAAGAAAGGCTAGGAGATCCTAGCCTTTCTTAGTTTGATGATAAGCTTGTATCTATATATGCATTTGCACCAGTAAAAGACAAAAATCGACTTCACATATGCTAAACACCGGCATTGCCGGTATTTCTCCCAATCGCTGTTGGGGACGTCATCGACTTGCCTCGCTGTGGCGGGCCTTCCAGCCAGATGAGCAAGGAAAAAAAGCCACTGGCATCATTGTGGATAATCAGATAATATTATCAGGCTATTGCCTTCACATTGACCTCGATATTTCCACGAGTAGCTTTTGAGTAAGGGCAAACTTCATGTGTTGCATCAACTAATTTTTGAGCTTCTTCTAAAGATGCAGCATGTGGAATCCTTGCTTCGATATCTACAGCTAGACCAAATGATCCCGGACCATAATTGCCAAGATGGACTTTGACTTTTATCTCAGAATCTCGCAAACTGACTTTGCCAGCCAATGCACCCAAAGTACCACCAAAACAAGCAGCATATCCAGCTGCAAAAAGTTGTTCTGGATTGGTTTTGCCACCTTCGCCACCAATCTCTTTTGGCATAGTGACTTCAAAATCGATTAAGCCATCATCTGTTTTTACACGACCTTTTCTTCCTCCTGTATTTATTGCAACTGCTGTATAGTCGATAGTAAGTTTTTCCATTATCTGAATTTTTTAATGATTTTATAATTTTTAACAACCCAAAAATATTTTGGTTTAATGAATTGATGGTTAGATCAGTAAATTACTGAAGCAATTCAACAAACATACCCAAGTTAGCTTTTACTTTACTTCGAAAAGATTTTCACGGATAGTTTAATTCTGCTGCAATGGTTTGCTTGTTGGTTTCACCTCACTGCCTTTTCACGAAGTTTATGGCTTCGGGTTTTTTAGGAGAGGAGTCAAAGTTACTGAATCCAATCTGAGTCTTTTATCGATTTCATTGACACGTAAACTGATTTATTTCTGTAATACTTCCAAAGCCAAATACTGTGGATAAGTCACTCTAAATTGATTTAGTTTACTTCATATCCATTGAATTAGAACTCTTGAACTGGTGTAAAGATGGACTGAAAGGCATTGAGTAGGATTCATATCAAAAATTTTAGATTTGATATAACCTAATGGAATAAGATTAAAAAAGGCATCAAAATTGGATTTTGATGCCTTTGGATTCTAATAATTAGATGAAATTATAGCGACAGCCCATTTTCATAATTGTAATGCAATCGGGAGTTTGCTTCGGCATCTCCAATGAAAACTTGGGCAATAGGATCCCACTTTAAGGATCTGCCTAAGTCATGGGCAATATTTCCAATCGTACAAACTGAGCAAGTACTGTGACCCACTTCTACCGGTACGATCGGGTCCTTTCGCATCAAGACTGAATCTATAAAGTCCACGAGGTGGGCTGAAAAACCGAGCTGCTCTTGGGTGAATTTCATTTCAGCCTCTTTTACTGAAGTATCGTAATTTCCACGGGAAACCGTAATCCACCCCTTTTCTCCAATGAATTTTACCCCCTGTTTTGTAGATCCATCAAAAGGAGCTACAATCATTTCAATTCCATTTGCATAGCGGTATTTCATTGGCTCTTCACCTTTATCTACAATTACCTCTACCGGACCATTTCGATCCATACCAATTCCCCATTGCGCGATATCAAACATGTGAGCTCCCCAGTCAGTCATCAATCCTCCACCAGTTTTCTTATACCAGCGCCAAGCTCCCCAAGCTTTTTCATTTTCTTGCGGGTTGATGCTAATCGGAGGATTGAGATCTGGGAAATAGGGAAATGCTGGAATTGGTCCATTCCATGTTTTCCAATCCAATCCTTCAGGAACGGTCTGTACTTCAAAATCAATATCTTTGGGAAAAGGAGGCGTACCCACGTTTGCGTAGACAGTTGAAATCTTCCCTAAATAGCCTTTTTGAACCATTCGAACTGCATGTTGGAAATTAGCTCCACCACGTTGCATACTTCCCACACCTAAGACAATTCCATTGGAACGAACAGCCTTTACTAATTCTTGACCCTCTTTGATGGTAAATGTCAGCGGCTTTTCTAAGTAAATATCTTTTCCTGCTCTACAAGCATGGATGGCCATCAAGGCATGCCAATGATCTGGAGAAGCGATAACCACTGCGTCCACATCACTTCTTTTTAGAAGATCTCTATAATCAGCATAAAGACCGATTTCTCCAGCTTTGCTCCCTCGACCAGCGTAAAGTTTTTCTGTTTGGATTTTGAACCGATCTAGTTTGATTTCATATACGTCAGCAGCAGCCGTGACTTCCACGTTGGGGTTTTTCATAAAATTCCCCAATAAGCCCATGGCTTGTCGACCGACTCCAATAAATCCTAAACGGACCTTTGAGGTATCTCTTATTTTTATTGCGGCAGTGCTAGCTCCGAAAGAAAGCTGCGGCAGTGCACCAAGTCCAGCTGTGGTAAGCAGGGAAGTGGCGAGGAATTTTCTTCGTGAAAAAGAGGACTTGCTCATGATTTTAGGTTTAATGAATTCAGTATTAAGCTACAACTTTTTTCGAGTGTAGTGAAATTATGTTTCAAGCATTTGACAAGTGGAGAATTCGGCAAGTGGAAACTCTTTTGATATTTTGGCACTTTATTATATATGACTATTCAACAACTCGAGTACCTAATAGCGGTAGATAGACACAGACATTTTGGAAACGCTGCTGAAAGCTGCTTTGTAACTCAACCTACACTAAGTGCACAATTGAGTAAACTAGAACGGGATTTTGGTGTGATTCTCTTTGATAGAAGTAAAATGCCAGTGATTCCTACGGAGATTGGTGTCCAAATTATTGCCCAAGCAAAGCGTGTTTTATCGGAAAGCAAAGCTATTTTTGAACTCGTTGCTCACCTGAAAGGAGATATTTCAGGCGTGGTCAAATTGGGGATTATCCCGACCTTAGCACCTTACTTACTCCATCTTTTTATTCGGAATTTTGTCGAAAAATATCCGAAAGTAAATCTTGTGGTTCAAGAAATGGTCACTGAAGAAATAGTCAAAAAGCTTAAAAATGATGAGTTGGATCTGGGCATCGTTGTTACCCCATTGGACGAGACAGGGATTCTGGAGAAGCCGATGTTTTATGAGAAATTTTATGCCTACCTATCCCAAGATCATCCGCTGTTGCGGGAAGAATTTTTTGATCCTGCAAAAGTGAAGAAAGAAGATTTCTGGGTCTTACAGCAAGGGCATTGCTTTCGAAATCAGGTACTCAATCTTTGCGATCAGACTATGAGTGGCCCAAAGAACTTTCACTACGAAAGTGGGTCTTTGGAAGGCTTGAAAAATATGGTCAATCGCTATCAGGGGGTGACATTACTTCCGGAATTAGCAACCTTGGAGCTTTCAAAAGAAGAAAGAGCTCGGTTGAGACCTTTCAAAGGCACAGCCCCTATCCGAGAGGTGAGCATAATATTGAGTCGAAGCTTTCTGAAGCAAAAATTGGTAGAACTGCTTTTCAATCAAATTACCGCAGTGGTCCCTAAGGAAATGACCTCTAAGGCCCACGGAAAAGTCGTTCGGTTTAAATAATCAAAGCGATTTTTTTAAAACGTAATGGTCTGCCAGATCTCCAGCGATTAGCTTACCATCCACATTTAGCTGCCAAATTCGGGTTTCTCCTACTTTATATTGGTTAGGACCGGAGTCGATATTGCTTAAAGTGATAATAGATCCATCCTCATTCCAAAAGAACTTACCTCTTTTCTCCTCTTCCAAAGCATCATTTCTTCCCAAATAATTGGTTACTAAAATATAACTTTTATCAGAGTTTAGGGTCAAGATTGTCTCAATTCCCTCACAAGCTGCACATGGTAAAATACCTTTGTAGGTTCCATTCCAATCTAGGGCATTCATGGAATTGTGCATGTCAGTTATTGCGATAGGGTTGTCAAAAACCGCTTCAGGTGCTAGGTCATCGGTGCTATCTGTGGCTCTATTGCAGGAAAGTAAG
>JBDNIP010000265.1:0-9858 GCA_041688245.1 Algoriphagus sp. | reverse complement strand
TTTTCCATGCGATTGAATTTTCATCCAACGCTCCGGTAATGATTCCTACTTTTCCTTTAAGCAAGTTATCTGACATATTGTACTAGTGTTAATTTCAAAATTTGTTAAAAATAGGCAAATATATTATTCAAGATTTTTCAAACTCTAATCAGAGCTACTTACGAACTAATTCTCGAGCACTCTCAAGCGCTGAAGCTGATGGAGAAACTCCTGAGATCATTTTTGCCAACTCCTGAATTCGTTCTTCTAAGCTGAGCAGTTTGATTTTACTAATGGTTTTTTCGGAAGTATTATCTTTGTACACAAAGTAATGCACATCACCCCTTCCAGCCACTTGGGGTAAATGTGTAATGCAAATGACTTGGTGTTTTTTTGAAATATCTTGCATCATACCAACCATCTTCAAAGCTACCTCACCAGAAATACCAGTATCGATCTCATCAAAGATCAAAGTAGGCAACTCCATTTTGTCTGCCATCAAATACTTAATGGCAAAGAGCAATCTGGAAAATTCACCTCCTGAAGCAACTTTCTTCAAAGCTTGAGGAGCCGTACCCTTGTTGGCAGAAAACAAAATTTCCAGTTCATCCAATCCCAATATTCCAGCTACAACCTCGTGATGCTCAATTTCGATTTTCGCATTTTCCATACCCAAACCAGCCAAGAGTTGGCTTAATTCTCTGGCAAAGGCGTCGGTAGAATTCAACCTTTTTTTACGTAGCGCGAGACCTGTAGATTGGAGGAGTTTTGCAGCTTCTGTTAATTCCAAATCAGCCTTTTCTAAAATTTCATCTAAATTCTGAACCTCAAAGACCTTATCTGCCAATTCTCGCTCTAGCGACATCAATTCTTCTATTGAACTCAAGCCATGCTTTTTCTGCAAAAGATAAATTTTACTAAGCCGATCTCTGGTTTGATCTAATTTTTCAAAATCAACTTCAACTTTGTTTTCCTCATCACTAAGATTCTCCTCAATGTCCCGAAGCTCGAGCATCAGTGATTGAAAACGCGCTCTTAAAGGATCAAAAACATACGCCAGCTTAGATAGCTGCTGCATTCCCTGATTGATCTGGTCAATAGCATTCATAACGCCGAGTTGATCATCTTGGAGTAACTGAAGTATTTCGTTGATTCGAAGTTTAATTTCTTCTGCATTTTCCAGAATCTGCTGAGATGATTCAAGCTCAGATTGTTCCCCAACTCGAAGAACCAGCACATGCAATTCTTCCAATTGAAATGCATTGAAATCCGCTTCCTTTTTCAATTCGGTAGCACGATTAGCAAGTTCAGTTCTCTTTTTTTGAATCGATTTGAAAGTTTTAAAAGCAATCCGATAAGCTTCCAGTTCATTTTTACTTTGGGAATAGGCATCAATTAACCCCAATTGGAAAGCTCCTGATGCAAGCTGAAGTGTGTCGTGCTGAGAATGGACATCTACTAGTCTTTCACCAAGGGTTTTCAGCGTATCCAACAGAACTGGAGTATCATTTATAAAAGTTCGGGATTTGCCGTTTGGGCTGATCTCTCTGCGAATGATACAAGTCGAATCAAAATCCAGATCTTGTAGCTCAAAAAATTCCTGTAGCTTATAACTTCCGATTTCAAATACCGCCTCAACTACACATTTTCTATCCTCAAGAAGTAAGACTTTAGTATCAGCACGATTTCCCAAGAGCATTCCCATTGCTCCAAGCATGATTGATTTTCCTGCACCGGTCTCACCCGTAATCATGCTCAACCCTGAAGCGGGCTGCATCAATAGCTGATCAATAAGGGCGTAATTAGAAATGCTAAGAGATTTGAGCATAGGAGACTTTACTAGAGGGTGAAATTAAAAAATCAAGCTCAACTTTTCAGTAAATCATTGTACTTTTTCGCATTATTCGGATCTACTTCAAGTAGAAATTCAACTGCATCCACCCGAATCTCCAAAGGTGCACTTTTAAGAATTTGTACAATTTCATCACTTTTAGCGTCCATGAACGAAATTGCAAAGATCCCATTTGGTTGAGTCTTATTAGATTCAGAAACAATTTTTAATGCTTCCAAGATATTTTCGTATGCTTTTTGGGGTTCTGCCTGAATAACGTCTAATCCTTTTCTGTGATACAAATAATACGAATCACGTATCGGAGAAAAAACAGAGGATATATAAATATCATTAATTAACCAATATCTATTTCTTCGATCTGAAGTACTTTGTCCCCAACCTTGTCTGCCTGATTGTTGGGCATTATTGACTATGTCATTGGCGATTTCAAAAAATCGATCACCCCCTCTACTTTCGTATGAATCATAATCAATTCCCATTGCGATGTAAGCATAAAATGCCAGAAGAGAGCTGATATTATTCAGAAATGTAAATCGATTGAATTCAATGGGCTGTGATTCTATGTATTCAAAGTTCCAATTTCGATCTGCAAAATTGAAAACCAGACTTTCATAATTTGTGCCATACACCGGCCGGACAATTTGTATCTGGACAGTTGCATTATAGCTTCCCACCTGGGGGACATCATTGATTGTGATCAGTAAATTACCTTTGATTCGCTCCTCAGGCCTAAACTCATCCGTAGTCCAAGATCTTCCGTTAAGAAATTGCTCAAAATTTGTCTTCATCTGATTGAAAACATCTGTGTTTTGAATTCTTGCACGATCACTATTGATAATTACTTTGAAGTTTAATTCTTGCGAAATCGCTTTTAACGATAAGAAGAATATGATTACTAGTAGAGTTTTGCTTTTCATGAACTTTGAAGTAAAGGAGAGATCAACCTCAAACCCAAACTGGGATAGTGTGAATTTGATCCAATATTAGGGCTGCTATGCTTGTTTTGCTAGCCAGTTCCATATGGACCGATCTACCTTCTGCACCAAATAACTCGACTTGGTTTGTATCCACTTTGAAACCAGCGCCTTCTACCTTAGTAGAGTTCAAAACTATCAGATCGAAATTTTTCTTTTTCAGTTTAGCTTTTGCATTTACCACTTCGTTCTCAGTTTCTAATGCAAATCCAACATGAATCTGATTTACACGTTTCATTTTTCCCAATTCCATAGCGATATCTACGTTCTTTCTCATGCTGATGGATATTGACTCATTGTTGTTCTTTTTGATTTTCTCAGGCGCAATTTGAGCTGGTGCATAATCAGCCACCGCCGCTGTGAAAACGCAAATGTCTACTGTTGGATGGATCTCAGCGGCTACTTCATACATTTCGTCAGCACTGGTTACCGAATTCCAATGAAATTTTTCTTTAGATACCTTTAATGCGATAGGGCCCGACACTACGAAAACTTTTGCTCCTCTTTTTACAAATGCTTCTGCTAATGCCAGCCCCATTTTCCCGCTAGAATGATTGCTGATGTATCGAACTGGATCTAAGGCTTCTTGAGTAGGTCCCATTGTAATTAAGACTTTTTTCCCCTTGTAGTCATCATCGACTTTAAAAAAACTTTTAACATGACCAATAATATGTTCGGGCTCCATCATTCGTCCTTGGCCTGAAAGACCACTTGCCAATTCTCCTGATTCGGCATGCAAAACCTCGTTACCAAAAGCTTCCAGGCGATTGAGATTGTATTGAACTGCCGGATGCTGATACATATCCAAGTCCATGGCTGGAGCGACCATTACCGGACATTTGGCTGACAAATAAACTGCCCCCAGTAGATTGTCACACATTCCCAAAGCAAATTTAGCCAGCGTATTTGCACTTAAAGGTGCGATTAAAAATAAGTCAGCCCACAGTCCTAGTTCCACATGATTGTTCCATTCTCCGGTTTCGTCTTTTTTAAATTGACTTAAAACCGGTTTTTTTGAAAGTGTGGCTAGAGTAAGTGGAGTGATAAAATCAAAAGCAGAAGCGCTCATAATGATTTGCACTTCTGCTCCTGATTTAATTAATAGACGAGTAAGATGAGCTGTCTTGTAGGCAGCGATGCTTCCCGTCACACCTAATAGAATTTTCTTGCCCGCAAGGTTCATCAGCTTATTCGCTAGTAGGATCCTCTGGTAATCTATGATAAATCTTACCCTCGGAGAACTCCTCCATCGCTAGAGTGCTAGGTTTTGGCATACGTTCGTAAAACTTGGAAATCTCTATCTGCTCTTTATTTTCGAATACTTCTTCCAGATTATCAACTGTTGAAGCAAATTCGGAAAGCTTGGCATTCAATTCCTCTTTTAGGGTATTTGAGATTTGCTTTGCGCGCTGGCCAACTATATGAAGCGACTCATATATATTTCCAGTTTTATTTGCGATTTTATCTAAATCTCGCGTAATGATTGATGGATTAGTTGCCATATTTTATTATATAAAATTTAATTATTTTCCTTTTTTTCTGCTTCTAACTTAGCAAGCTGCTCAGCTGCCTGCTGAGCGTACTTGTTTTTCAGTTCAATGTGCTGCGTTAACTCTTCGCGAGCTTCTCCTTCGAATTTTTTAACCTCACCCACAAATTGACTACTTGGGTATCTTCTATAAAATGTAGCTGAAAAAGATAAAGCTTCATTTAATCGCGCTTCTTTCTTTAAATAAGCGCTGTTTTTGGCATAACCAGTACTAACTTCAACTAATTTATATGCCAACTCTTCATTGTGATCACTTTCTGGATAATCCTTAGCAAAGTTTTGGAAGTTTATGATACATGCCCGATAAAAATCCCCGGGGTACAATCCATCTTTCAATCGGTAGTACATATTTGATTCCTGAAAAGATTTTTCCTCAAATCTACCTTGAAGGTCAACTAGCATTTCCATCGCTCGCTCATAGCTTGCGGAGCCGGGAAACTGGGTAACAAATGTTTGAATTGCTGAAACTGCCTCTTGAGAGCTTTGCTGATCTAAATTATAATCAGGAGAATCAAGATAGAGCGAATAAGCATTCATAAAAAGTGCTTCTTCTGCCAGTGGGCTTCTGTTATAAGTTCTATTAAAGTTACTGAAATAGCCAGCTGCCTCAATATATCTCCTGGTCTTAAAATGACAATTCGCATAATTGTAGTCAGCCAATTCAGCTTTTTCACTTCCTCTGATTACTGGAAGGACTTTATCGTATAAAATTATGGCTTTATTGTAGTCTCCAGCTTGATAGTAGTCATTTGCACCTTTATAAAGTTCCTCCCAATTGGTGCTTTTCTCCAATTTATTGAATGGACCACAAGCGGTTATTCCTAGAATAAATATGATATAAAGAATAAATTGTATACGCATTTTCATTTTTTAGACTCGAAAGGTACAGTAAATTAATTGGATTCAAATGGATAACAGGGTTGATAGATTGATTACTTCTTAACCTGTAGCTTCTTTGTGACAATATTTTTATTATCCAAGAAAAGAGTGTAGAAGTAAAAACCAGGATTATATTCTGATATGTTTATCAACAAAGTACTTCGTCCAGGATCAAGTTCATACTCAGCTATTGGATTCCCGATGAAACTGTTAATAGTGATTTTCGCTTTTACTTTGGGATTTTTGTATTCGTAATCCAATTGAGCTATCCGGTTACCGGGATTGGGATAAATATCACTCAAGATCATGTCTTTGTAATCAAACTCATTCACTTTTGTTTTCGAATTCTTGACTTCGTACACGGCCTTAACGACGAAAACATCTTTAAAATTTGATTCATTCATAAAAATTAAATCAAAAGCACCTCTGGTTTCTGCGATACCCATGTCGAAATCTAGGTACATGTCCGTGACTATCTCGCCAGGATTTAAAGTTAATTTTACTTTAGAAAGATCTTTTCTAGGATTGAAACATTGATCCCCAATGCAAATTTTAATGTTTTGAGAAGTACCAATATTTCCTTTTAGATTTTTTAAAAAAAAGGTTTTAAACTGGTCAGAATCATTTTGAAGTATGATTGTTTTTGTCTGCGTTGATCCTAAATCCCCATTGAACTCAAGGTTTTCACTTAGCACACGAACTTGCTGCCCGCTCACGAGTACGGGCAGAGTTAGCCAGATGTAGGTAAAAAATATAAACAATCTGTTCATGTAGCGTTTTGATCTATATAGGTTTCAGGTTTAATGCTATACTCGTTCTACGTATAAATTTAAGTTGAAGGTTCTACCAAAATAGATAATTGTGGTTAAAATCTGTTAACCCTCCTAAAATAATTTTCAACAGTAATCGTTAGCCTACTTTTTTGAGTGGCAAACGTGGTTTTAAAATCCGTCCTTTATCAATGGGAGATCGTTCATCAAGTGATTTTTGAATTTCCTGATCAGTTGGCGGTCTCAATTTCTCATCCGGCTGGTTAAATAAATTTTTTGCATTAATGTCAATCTCATCAACTGTCCTCCAGAGATTTATATCCTCCATTGTTGGTTTTTCCTCAAGCCGCCACTCAAACCCTTCAAGTCTCGCAGATTCTTCATTCACAAGTTGGAAGGGCGTAAATTTACCATCAGGCTTAATGCCATAAGTCACTCTGGTAATCACGCCATCTTGAAATTTTAATTTTATGGTCGAGCTCAACGTTTTATTTATTCCTTGAGTCAGTGTATCACCCTGGAGTGCAAAATAAAGTGACTCTCCATTCCCATCGATATCTAACCTATTTATCTGTCCATCTTTGAAATAACCATTCATGATTCGGCCTTTCATTTGATTGTAATTAACCAAGGTGTCCTTAGTAATCAGAAACCCTTTATCTTTTAAGTAGACACGGTTCAATTCTTCATTGGCAATATAAAAAACCATCGAATCTGCTGAAATCTGACTTTTACTGTTCCACATCACAGGGTTTTGAAATATCCGAATGGAAGAATCAGAGTAATTGTACACCAAGGAATCAGCTACGCCAGAAATATCTTTATTTAATATTTTAATTGTCCTGAAAGCAAGTAAAAATCTGCTTGAATCCAGCTCACTATCTTGGGAGATCAAGGAATCTGAAGTCATGTAAAGCGTATCTTTTTCAAAGTAGCGCCTAACTAGTGCGTTCCCGTAAACTAAGCTGTATTTTCGATCCTCCCAGTACTCTCCCACGTCGCCAAAAATCTCAACCTGTCTTTCCTTGTTGAATACACTTACCTGACCCTCGCCTTTATAATATGCAGTTAGCTCATCGTAGAAAAGTTGCTTACCCCCTATTCGACTGGTCTCAGTCTCGACAATCCCTTCAAAAAATTGAAATTGTTTAGTTTGTGTGTTGTAAAAACTTCCTTTCTGGGCATCAAGCTTATTCCCGTCTTTAGAAACAAGATTTGTCAAACCCTTGGTTTCAACAGTTTTTGGAACTGTCAGATACACCAAATATTCTGTTTTCATAGTATGGTCAGGATTGACCAAAACCACCTCTTCCTGAAAAGTTATACGTTCCAAATTAACTTCGTACCTCCCTCGCTCACTTGTCAGTACATTAACCGAGTCGATAACTTTTCCGGAATTGAAGTAATACGCTATATTTGCGAATCGATCATAATCAAGGTATTCGGTATAAAGTATAGTGGATTGATTCGAAAAAACGACGTTGTTTCTAAGTTTTGCCATCTTTGTATTTCCATCATATTCGGCATAAGTACTACGAGTCTTCACTGGATCTTCTGTATCCTCAATTCGTACATTTCCAAACAACCTTGCTCGATTTTCATCCCTAAAAAAATGAGCCGAATCACAATAAATCAGCGAATTTTGGTTTTTCATTCGGACGGAACCGATGAGTCTTTCGAATCCATTTGCTCCTTGAAGGACTTCCGCTTGCATAATCTCTAAGGTGTTTGAACTCTGCGCATATCCTAATCGAGCGATAAAAGTCAGGCCGATAAAAAAACAAAGAGTAAACAGAGGCTTTCGAATCATATCAAATTGGATGTGGGCAAAATTAATAGAAATTGATATTTTTGATCCATGTTAGACACTTTTATAAAGCATATAAGGGTTAAAACTTTGTTAAATCCTTCCAAAACCTACTTACTCGCCTGCAGCGGTGGGTTAGACAGCATGTGTCTTGGTGAACTTCTTTCGCAGGCCGCCATTCCATTCGAAGTTGCACATGTCAATTTTCAATTACGCGGGTCAGAAAGTTCTGGTGATGAATACTTTGTCCGAGAATGGGCGCATAGCAGGCATTTAATATTTCATGTTAAGCGTGCAAATACCATGGTCTTTGCGAAGGATGCTGGAATTTCCACACAAATGGCAGCTCGGGAAATTCGTTATACTTGGTTTGAGAAGGTCTGTAAGGAAAGAAAACTGGATGGAATACTGCTAGCTCACCACAAGGATGACCAAATAGAAACAGTCTTTCTCAATCTACTCAGGGGTACAGGTATCGAAGGGCTATATGGTATGGCAGATCGAAGAGGGAATTTAATTCGGCCTTTGCTGCCTTTTTCCAGAAAAAACCTTGAAGAATTTGCTTCAATACATCAATTGGCATGGCGAGAAGATAGTAGTAATGTCAAATTAGATTATAAGCGAAATAAACTTCGCCATTCCCTTCTTCCAGAAATCTTTGATTTTGCACCGGATGCCAAAATCAATCTCCAAACCAGCCTAACCAGATTAACCGATACGGGAAAGGCATTCACTAGTCTAGTGGAACAGTGGTTAAAGATAAATATTGTGGAACAAAATGGTATCCAATCCATTACTATTAAAGCTTTGATTGCTATGCAGGGTACTGCGAGTATCATTTATTTTTGGCTTAGATCCTATGGCTTTAATTCTGACCAAGCTCAGGCAATTCATAATTCATTAGAACAGGGAGTCGTAGGAAAACTTTTTGGCTCTGCCGCATATATCGTTAACGTGGATCGGGATTTCATTTATCTCGCCCCGATTTCAGAAAAATTCAAGTCTATCGAACTTTCTGATCAAGCTATTAAATTTACGATAGCTGAAGGAAACTATGAGCTTTTGAAGTTAATCTCCCCCGTAAACCTCGATCAGAAAAAGGCCAACGCAATGTTAGACCTTGAGCGACTCACATTCCCACTTACCGTTCGGACTTGGGAGCAGGGAGATCGATTTATTCCGTTAGGGATGAAAAGTCAAAAGAAAATCTCTGACTTTTTGATAGATTTGAAGATTCCTCTCTTGAGAAAACAAGAAATAAAAGTACTTATCTCTGACCAAGAAATAGCTTGGGTAATCGGTCACAGGATTGCTGATTGGGCAAAAACCACAGCGGCTACTCGAAAAGTTCTGTACCTCAAAAAAACTGATTTATGTTAAATCCATTTTCTAAAACCTACACAGAAGAAGATCAACAAATGTTTGATTTTTTGGGGTTGGTCAAGTTTTTTGAGCGTCTTAGAAATAAGGAAATGTCAAGATTTCTTCCAGGGATACACCACAGAAAGTACTTGCGTGATGAAGTGGTTTTTTTTAGTAAGGATCCAAGTCAGGCCCTTTATTTAGTTAAAAAGGGTGAAGTCTGCCTAACCATCGATATTAAGGATAGTTTTGAGACGATTATGGAAATTAAGAAAGGTGAAGCTTTTGGAGAAAATTCGCTTTTGGTAAACACAAAAAGAACCTACACCGCGATTATAAGATCCGAGGAGGCAGAACTGATTGTAATACCTCATTTCGCCATCATGGAAATTTTTGACAGTAATCCAAAAATAAAAGCCAAAATGATGACCTCTTTGTCAGAGTATTACAATGAGAATAATCAACGACTATTCAGATCCTATAGGGAGTCTTTTGGGTTTTTCAGTTTGCGCCAAATGTTTGAATAAACTATTCAAACATTTCTCATTTTTTTGGTGGAGGAAAGCAAGCTTTATCAAAGTATTGTGACCCGATCTTCGATTACCGGGCTTTGTTTAATAACTTGGCTAAGTTTTTTAGCATAAACTATATAATTAAAAATACCAATATGAGCAAAGTAACCGTAG
>JBDNIP010000264.1:0-3997 GCA_041688245.1 Algoriphagus sp. | reverse complement strand
TTTCCGTAATCTGATGTCTTATACATGGCCGGAGTATAGTCATTAAATTTATAGCGAGTCGTAGCGATATAAGCTGTAGCTGGGTCCATTGGAGAGATTTCGATCGCATTGATCAAGGTTTCCGGCAGACCTTTGGGAGTTACGTTTGTCCAGTTTTCACCTCCGTCTTTTGTGAGATAAACTAAGCCGTCGTCACTTCCAGTATAGAACACTCCTTTCTCATGAGGAGATTCGATGATATAGGAGAGTGTTCCGTAATTTTCTGCGCCAACAGCTTCATTGGTATAGGGTACGCCACCTTTTCCTTGTTTTTCCTTTTCATTTCGAGTGAGATCAGGGGAGATCACTTCCCAGTTGACGCCATTATCCCGAGTGCGAAGTACGAACTGCGAACCATGATAAAAAGTGCCTGGCTCATGCTGCGACCAGATAATCGGCGCATTCCAATTGTATCTATACTTCATGTCAGAAGCATCTCTACCCAGATACTGGATCGGAGCGATCATGACATTGGTTGATCCACCTGACTTCATATCAAGCAGGTCGATAGTCCCGAGGTAGCTTCCCCCCATGACATAGCGAGGATTATCAGGGTCAAAAGCCAAGAAAGCAGATTCCCCTCCTGCTGAAGAATTCCAATTCTCTTGTGAAATCCCGCCTCTACCCAATGCCATAGAACTAATCACCACTGAACTATTATCCTGCTGGCCACCATAAATACGGTATGGGAATTGATTATCGGTATTGATTCGGTAGAATTGGGCAGTTGGCATATTGGACTGAGTGGACCAGGTTTTACCACCGTTAAAAGTGATACTTCCACCTCCGTCATCTGCCAAGATCATATTTTTAGAATTTCGAGGGTTAAACCAAATATCATGGTAGTCACCGTGTGCGCCACTGTTTTGCTCAAACGTCTTTCCTCCATCAATTGATTGAAGCATGGGAGCATTCTGAACCCAAACCGTATGTTCATCATTCGGATCTGCAAAAACTTCTATGTAGTACCATGCCCGCTGAGTCAGCCGATTATCCTTATTCACAAGGTTCCAGCTGTCACCAGCATCATCTGAGACAAATAAGCCGCCCAGATCTTTTTCAGAGTCACTTTCAATCAATGCATAAACTTTACTCGAATTTGCTCTGGAAACTGAAATCGCCATTTTCCCTTTTTCTTCAGGGAGTCCTTCATGGATTTTCTTCCAATTTTTTCCCGCATCTGTAGTTTTATATAATCCACTTCCGGGTCCACCAGAGATCACTTGCCAAGGTTTGCGTTGATGTTCCCAGATGGCAGCATAGAGTACTTCTGGAGTATTCATATCCATAGATAATTCTGCTGCACCAGACTTCTCATCAACGAATAGCACTTTCTCCCAAGTGGCTCCGCCATCAGTAGATTTATAGACTCCTCGATCAGGATTTGGAGCATGAAGTGCACCTTGTGCTGCTACGTAGACGATATCAGGATTAGTTGGGTGAATCTGAATTCGTGAGATATGCTGGGTTTTTTCAAGGCCAAGTTTCTTCCAAGTCTTACCAGCGTTAGTAGATTTATAGACACCGTCTCCATAGGAAGTCATCACGCCACGGGGTGCATGTTCTCCCATTCCGACATAGACAATGTTTGGATCACTCTCTGATACAGCTACCGCGCCCACTGAGCCCGTTTCAAAAAAGCCATCCGAAATATTTTCCCAGTGTTGACCGGCATCCGAAGTCTTCCAGACTCCACCACCAGTGGTACCAAAGTAATAGGTCAGGGGATCATTGACCACCCCTGTCGCAGTGACTGATCTTCCACCTCGATAGGGTCCGATGTTCCGGTATTTCAAAGGGAGTTTATCTAAGGACTGCACTTGAGCAACAGCTGAAAAACAGATAGAAAAAAGAAAAAGAATTAGAATTTTTTGCATTGGTTTTTGAGGTTTGAATATCAAAAGATACTTAAAAAGCCTTCAAAACTCATCCAAGTTATTGGGAATAAAAAAAGCACGATCATTTTTGATCATGCTTTAGTCACTACCAGTTGGTTCAATTTATAGCTGAAGTTTAGTTCCCTCCTGATTTAACCGTACGGACAGAAGAACTTCTAGGAGTTGGTTTCGAGGTCGAAGACTCCCTCTTTACCAGGCTGTCCACTTGTGATGTACCACTTTTTTGAGTACTTGAGGGCGTATTTACTCTTGAATCTGTAGAGCCAGTCCGGGTAGTTGTCCTCACTTCAGAATTACCTCGTTGTTGTGGAGCCGATCTTACGGTAGGCTGTGGAGTTTGACTTGATCGCACTTCAGGTCTTGACGACTGTGTTTGCTGCCCTTGATTAGATCGCACATTAGGTCGAGTAGGTTCAGGTCTTGTTTGCTCAGGCTGCGGCACGCTCGGTGAGTTTTTTATGCTTCCTGGACTTGTACTTCTAGCGTCTGATGGTCGAACTTGCGGCATAGCCTGATTCTCTTTTCTGGTAGGAGCTGAAGTACGACTTCTACCATCTTCAAATGGTTTGGATTCAAAGGAACGAGATTCTCGTGCCGGACTGCTTGACCTTAAGGTCGCTCGATCAGATCTACTTACAGGTGCATCTGAATTCCTTACACTTGAATTTGCTGATCTGGAGCTATTTAATGCTGATCGATCAAGGGCTTGACCGCGAGTTGATCTTGCTTCCGCATTTCGACTTCTGCTATTTCCAAGTTCCGGACGATAGGGGCTGATGGAGTTTCTCGAAACCGCTGCTCTTCCTGCTCTGTCAGAGCCTTGTACTTCATAGACTGGAACCGATCTGTTGGTCACACGCTCTATTTCTCTACGATTTGGGCCTGCGACATAGCGATTATTATTATAGATCACGGTGTTGTTGATAATCGTGGTTTGATTATAAATTCTTATTCGATTGCGGTAAGGAGCAAAGTAGCGATGGGCATAGTGATGATAGATTCGATTTCTAGGGATAAAGACAAAATAGAAGTTCGGTAAATTCACAGCTATATTAATTGAGAAGCCGGGAGCTAATGGAGCCCAACCATAATATCCACCACCTGTTCTCCAGTTTACCCAAGCTGGTCCCCAATCGTAGCCGGGTACCCATGCCCAACTCTGGTAGTAATTGTCAAAATACCAACGTCCATAATGGAAAGGTGCCCAACCCCAGTCGTAGTAGGAGACCCAAGTATTGCCATAGGGAGTCATCGCCCAGTGGCCATTTGAACCGTAAGGATGGAAACCTTGCTCAGCATAGGGGAGCCAAATGTATCCTTGATTTTGATCTTGAACCCAATCTCCATAGGGAGCCAATTCATCGTAAAACACTTGGAAAGAAACACCAGAAAAAGGATTGGACTCAGCCTTATTTAAGCTTGTGAAACCAACGCTTAGGAATAAAACCAATAGGGCTCTTTTCCAATTTTTGAAGTCTTGCGCTTTCATAGTTTTTGTGGTTAAAGTGAGAAATAGGTGGCTTGTGGCTCTTCTTTTTTCAGCTTCCTTGAGGTAAGTAGATGTAGGTTTTGTAAAAAAGGTTGCATGCATACTAAAACTAAAATCGAGCCAAAATATTAAACTTATTTAAAATAAATACTATTTTAAAGCTAGATAACGGAGATAATTTTAATAAGGTTATCCGGATTCCTCAATATTTGACCAGTAAAAAATATTTATCATCCTAATTAACTAAAAAAATTAAATAAGTTTTTTATGAAATAGCTTTTTGTTTAAAAAGTATGGGACACAAAGCCAAAAACGTAATCCTTTTAAAATAAAATGCGTGGCCTCAAAGCTGCTTGTAGCCAAATTTATTGCTGATTTGATTCCAAAAATCCCTCCCGACAGTGGGGATAGGAACGCGTCCTGAAAACGATAATGTAGATTCTATTTAATATAGGTCGGGGTTTTTTGCAATTTAATTTAGGGTATAAAACACTAGCTTTCCTACCACAACCTTTCCTTAAGATTTCAATTGAGACTATTTGACAGGTTTTGATCCATCTGGTTTAATTGT
>JBDNIP010000263.1:0-1207 GCA_041688245.1 Algoriphagus sp. | reverse complement strand
CCAAAGATTGTTGCCAAAATGAAAAGTGCTTACGTCGGTTGGAATGAAAATGCATTTCCGGGTCTTTTGGGGAATGTGATTTCCGGTCGTATCACCAATCGATTTGATTTAGGCGGTATCAATAGCGTCGTTGATGCAGCATGCGCGGCTTCTTTGAGCGCAATTAAAATGGCCTTAAGTGAATTAGTCGAAGGAAGGTGTGATATGATGCTCACAGGCGGGGTAGACACTGATAATTCTCCACTTATGTACATGTCTTTCAGTAAGACGCCTGCATTCTCGAAGTCTGGAAATAGTAGCCCTTTCAGTGATGCCGCAGATGGAATGTTGATCGGTGAAGGTTTGGGCATGTTAGTCTTGAAAAGACTGGAAGATGCTGAAAGAGATAATGATCGAATCTATGGAGTCATAAAAGGTGTCGGAACTTCCAGTGATGGTCGCTTCAAGTCAGTATATGCACCACGTCCAGCCGGACAGGCATTAGCTATGAATCGTGCCTATGAAGATGCCGGTTATTCACCGGATACAGTGGGCTTGCTAGAAGGACATGGAACGGGTACCGGTGCAGGCGATCCTACAGAGTTCACTTCTATGCAAATGGTATTTGGGGCAAATAATCCTCGAAAGCAGCACATTGCCCTAGGTTCTGTAAAGTCTCAAATCGGTCATACCAAATCTGCTGCCGGTGCCGCTGGAATTATCAAAGCTATTTTGGCTTTACACCACAAAGTGTTGCCACCAACGATTAACGTGGCAAAACCCAATGCAAAATTTAAGATTGAAGACTCCGCGCTTTACGTGAATACAGAAGCTCGTCCATGGTTGCAAGACGGTCATCCACGACGCTCTGGCGTAAGTGCTTTCGGGTTCGGAGGGATCAATGTGCACATCACCATAGAAGAATATCAAGGTCCTGAACGCAGGGATTATCGACTGCATGAACCTTATAAAACAGTCATCCTACAAGCAAGCAATCCAGCTGAATTACTCAAACTTGGAGATGAAGTATTGGGCCAGTTACGCGGAGCTGAAAGCGAAACAGCATTCAAGGAATTGATCGCAAAAAGCAAAAATATTAAACTAACTCGACACCATGCGCGGGTAGGTTTTATTGCAACTTCGATACAAGAATGCATAGCACTACTCGAAACTGCACGGACACAAGGCTTTTCATCCAGCTCATGGGATCACCCAAAAGGGATTTATT
>JBDNIP010000262.1:0-4547 GCA_041688245.1 Algoriphagus sp. | reverse complement strand
TTTACTTGTAAAATAGCTAAGGTCTTTCTTTCGGATTAGATGAATAAGGGGTTTGTCAACTGGTATTCGATTAATTTCAGAAATAATTAAATAATCACTTTTTTGATTAACATGCATTGGATTCATTAGCTCTGGGATAAATACTTTTTTACCAGACAAACTGAATATTGGGAGCTTATTTGCAGGAAAATCAAAAGAAGATTTAGGTTTTTCGAAATTACAACTTATCAAGTTGAAGAGGATTGGGAAAATGATGAAATACGATTTTAGTTTCACAAGTTTGTAATGTTAAGGCTGTAAGATATAATCCTACAGCCTTTTTTTAATCTAGTGTTTGATCTTTTGTACAAGTAGCAGCAGTTCTAGTTTCATCATTAGGCCAGAAAGTACCTAGCCTATCCGTACACCCTGATGAGTTGGCTAGACAACAAATCCAGTTGCCTGGCAGATCACCCGCTCCTTGAGCAGTAGACTCAGAACTGTTGAACATAAAGGCAACTCCCATACAGAATAGCCCTCCGACGAGTAATTTTTTAATCTTTCTCATAATTATGAAATTTTAGTGGTTAATAATTAAGTTAAGTAGAAAACTCTATTACTCAAAACCTCCTAAAAATACAAGGATGGTTTTTTTTGTGTAAACGGCTGAAAACCAGTTTTAAAATCATCTTAGTCGATTAAGTTGGATGAGATGCATTGACGTTTTGATGAAAAGTAAAAGCCTGCAGAGATTCTTCCCAGCAGGCTTTTCTTATTTTTTTAGACTTCCAATTTAAGCCCTCAGACTTCTCATTTCAGACTTCAGACTTTACCAAGTTCTTCCACCACTCGGTCTGCCGCGATCCCAAGGGTTGTCGGATGGAGCCGGCTCTTTGAAGTTGCCAATGATATACGTAAAGGTCAGCATGCCATAGCGGGTCAAGACATTGGCAAAGACGTCTGCAATCGCTACGTCAGAGATAGTTCGGCTGATGCTGTTGTTTTGTTTGAGCAAGTCAAAGATCACGACTTTAAGTTCGGCCTTGTTGTTCTTTGCGAAGCGCTGTCCTGCTTCGATATTCCAAAGCCAAACTGACTGATCCAATCCTTCAGACAATCCTCGGTAGAAGGTATTGTTGATATTATTTCCGATGAAAGTCTTGCCGTTATTTGGGGAATAATACAGTCTTAGATTGGACTCTTGGATGTAATAGTTTTGATCCAGATTCTGCTGCAAGCTGGAATTTACGATCGTGTACGTTCCCGTAGTGCTGATGGTGAAGTCAACATTCTTGCTGATGTTACTGCTCAAGGTAAATCCCTGACTCAGGTCGATGTTGTCGTTCAAGTTCAAATCACCATTGATCAAACCTGGAGTTCGGTTGAAACCCAGTCTTGTATTTAGATTCAAGTTGGACTTGATTTTCTTTACAGGCATTCCATATGTCAGGAAGAATCGAGTTCGAAAGTTGCCATCTAAGTTTTCAGGTCTGGTGATTTGTCCACCCGGACGAAGGAGAATGTCGCCGTTGATCAGCGTATCCTGAGCCGTGATAAAGGTGCTATTTCCAATGAAATTTGAAGTAGCAGAATAAGTCAGAAACATGAACAAGGTTTTGGATTTCTGTAGATTTATCTTGCTGATATTTGCAAAAATATTGTGGTTAAAGCTCTGACCCAAGTTTGGATTACCAATTCTTAAATTCAACGGATTTTGATTATTTACCACATTTTGTAGCTCATTTACACTTGGCTCATCGGTATTCGTATTGTAGCGAACTCTCCAAGAAAAACCGGTCTTTCGATTTCTGAAGTTGATATTTGCACTTGGGAGGATATTGTTGAAACTCCGCTTAAAAACACCTTCTGTAGGGAAAAAGGCTTCGTTGTTTAATTGAGCATTTTGATAGTCCAAATTCAAATTGATGCTGTAGCCACTGTTATTGTAAGCATAGCCACTTCGAAGTCGCTGCCTGGTAAATTTATTATCAAACTCATTACTCAAAGCTGTGTCGAGCACATATTGGTTTTCCAGATCCAATACACGGGTTTTCTGATTTGCTTGAGTATTATTATTGCTGACTTGATAGCCTAGGGTTCCAATCGATTTTTCACCGAGAGGTTCTGTAAAGGTTGCGTTGATTCGATAGTTAAATCCATCATTCAGTGTAGTTGTTACTTGTTCGGTGGTATCTAACCGATCCCGTCTGTAATCGACGCTAGCTGCCAATAAATTAGAAAGCTGATCTCGATTGGACCAAGTGGTGTTGATATCTGTAGAAAAGGTTCTTCCTTTTTTGTCAAACTTGTAGCGGTAAGTGATATTGTTGGAGATGTTCAGCGCTTTAGTTTCTGTATTGGAAATAGAGCGAAGCGCACTCAACGAGTCTCCAGTGCTAGTCAGTGTCAAGGCGTCACGGTCACTGAAAGTCCTGTTATCTTGATAAGAAAACGAGGGTGTGATTATCAATGAGTTTTTGTCATTCAGATCTGCCTCGATTCTTGCATTCGCTCGATGATTGAAATTTTCTACTGAGTTGATCAGGTTTTCCTGATAGATCTGACTGAGGCTTTCGTTGACTACAGTCGTTCGATTGGTGATTTGGCTGAGGTTATTTGCGGTGTTGTTGAAGAAGTAGTTACCAGTGAAATTCACTTTTTTACCCCATTTGTCACTGTAGTTTAGACCAATTGCATTGGTGCTGATAATACCAATGTCATTTCCGCCCGAGAAAGCGCTGTTTCCTCCTCTTCCCCTTCGTCTACCACCACCGGCGGAGGCATTAGCACTTACGCCTGCGAGGTCTTGGCTTGAGAAATTTTGCTGATTGATGTTGTTAAAAAGACCTAGAATTGAAATTCGCTGATCCCCTTTGAAGAGGTTGACACTTCCACCGGCTGAGTAGCGGTCGTCTGTTCCATACCCTCCGTAAGTTCTACCAAATTGTCCATTTTTTCGGTCTTCACGAAGAATAATATTAATGGTCTTCGTATAGGTTCCATCATCAAAACCAGTTAATCGGCTTTGATCTGAACGCTGATCAAGCACTTCCACTCGTTCGATTGCGTCAGCTGGTAGGTTTCGCAAGGCAATGCTTGGGTCGGAGCCAAAAAATTCTCTTCCATCCACTAATATTTTCTGCACTGCCTCACCTTGCGCCTGGAGTTGTCCACCTTGCATCGTGATGCCGGGCAGTTTCCTAATCAAGTCCTCTGCCTGTGCGTTTTCTTGCGTTTTAAAAGCTCTGGCATTAAATGAAGTAGTATCTCCTCTTTGCTCGCCCACCGGATTGAGTCCTTCGATCACTATTTCATCTAGTATCTGAGAATCTTCCAAAAGAACTAACTCTCCCAAATTTATTGGATCTCTGAAGTTGTGCGCTTTGGTGATCGTCACATAGCCGATAAATTTAATTTCGATTTTTACATCAGGTATTTGAGGCCTGGTGATTTCAAATTTACCCTGGCCATCGGTCACCGTACTTATTAGCAGTGAATCTGTGACGGTCTTGATCAGCACATTTGCGCCAACCATTGGGGTTTTTGTAACTCCATCTATAACAGTTCCGGTAATAATCCTCGCTGGACGATCCTGTCCAGCAGGTCTTTGTCCAAAGGAAGGGAAAGCCAATAAACTGCTAAAAATCAATAAAATAATAAAGTAGTTGTTTTTCATAGTGCTACAAATGTCCAAGACTTTGACTCTTTGGCAATAGGAAAGGTTTACTTGAGTATTCGATAAAAATAGGAATGGATGTGTGGCAGGATAAATGGTTTTTTGCTCATTTGAACTATGAGAAAATTTAAACTTTAGCCATGATCTCTGGATAGGATATTGCAAAGTGACTATCGTTGTAGATGGCCGCCCCATTTTTGATGATAATAACTTGAGGGGATTCATGCGGGACACCAAATCCTTGAGCCACTAAATTGGATAGTTCGCGGTAGGCAATCAGATCTAGAAAGTATGGAACAACCTTTTCCTCATCACCATTTTTCCATTTGCGAAGCAGGCGATCCAGTGACATGCTACTCACTGAGCAGCGGGTACTGTGCTTGAAGATCAATACGGGAGTCGATTCGCTAAGTGCTTTAATTTCGGCGATTTGTTCGGTTTGGGTCAGTTTATTCCAGTTCATTTGTTTTAATCTTTACTTTTGGGACAATACTTGCAGGGAAGAAATAGTTCCTTTCTAAGCCACAGTTACTCATGAAAACATCTCCTTTTTACCAGTTAATTAAAAGTATTCTTATTCTGGCCTGGTTGGCCAGTAGTTTTTCAGCCTGCAAAAGCCTCAGCCCCACCAGTAACCCTGGCCCCAGTCCGATGCCTCCGCCGGCGATCTCGTCAGTGAATGTGCCGCTTCAGATTCCCAAAGCGACGCTGGATAAAATCTTCAATTCTCAGATTCCAAAAGTCCTTTTTGGAGAGAAGGGGCTTGATATGGGTTCGGGAATCAATGGGGATGTAAAGCTGAGTAGAAATGGAACGATCACCTGGACGGCATTGGATAGCCAATTGATTCAATTGACGGTGCCGGTTTTGGTTCAAGGACAGGTGGGATTAA
>JBDNIP010000261.1:0-1768 GCA_041688245.1 Algoriphagus sp. | reverse complement strand
AGCTCGCAAGACATCGAAATCTCGACCTGCTGCCGAAGGAATTCCGTAAGTCTACAGAAAATAATGTCCTACGTCAATCTCAGCTATCCGAATATCCAACTGCGTTAAGTTCCCGTCAATCTCGACTGATGTACCCTGATTGTCCAGCAGTCTTCCTGAAGGAGCTCGACTTGATACTGTGACAGATTGAACGCCGGGATGATTTTCCAATCGATCTTTTATGATCAGATAGTTATCAGCTATAGCCTGACTAGTCGGTAAAAGAACAATGTCTTCTTTCTCAAAACCGAGATCCTTGCTTTACATAAAATCCAACTGATTGACCACCACTAGGACGGCAACGATCAACACAACTGATACAGCAAACTGTCCCACTACCAATACCGAACGGAAGCGCTCATGATTTTTTCCAGCTTTGAAAGCTCCTTTAAGCACTTTGCCCGGTTGAAAACCCGACAAGAATAGCGCTGGATAGCTTCCTGAAATCAAACCTACGATGAGAATCAAACCAGCGATTCCAATCAAAAACTCCGGATTTTGAATCAGATTCAGACTGAGCTGCTTTTCGGTAAAATCAGAAAAAATAGGAAGGAAGAAATAAACGATAACAAGCGCAAGAAGCATTGAAATGGTGGTAAGCATAAAGGATTCGCCCATAAACTGTCGAATCAAATTGCTTTTATCAGCTCCCATTACTTTGCGAAGGCCCACTTCCATAGATCGCAAAGAGGATCGGGCAGTCGAAAGATTCATAAAATTGATACAGGCAATCAAGAGAATAAAAAGTGCCACTGCCAAATAAATATACACATAGGCAATGTCTCCATTAGCCTCAATCTCAGTATCCAGATTAGAATAAAGATGGATATCGGCAAGCGGCCAAAGGTAAAGCTTAGTACCATCAGACCTTCGAGCTCCTGATTTTGTTTCGCCAATATGCCGATCAATCAAGGCTGGCAATTTATCCTCAAAAGTCTGTCGGTCCACTCCCTCACTGAGCAATAAGTAAGTTGAAAAATTATTCCCTCCAAAGTTGCTCATAATGGCCTTCGGGCCTCCATAAAACATCACTACGGGTGTCATGGAGGCTAAAAAAGTCGGGTGAAAATGTGAATTGTCCGGAAAATCTTTGAACACGCCCCCCACCAACGCGGTGATCTCTGCAGCTCCAAGTCCTAATCTTATCTCTTGTCCAATAGCTGGCTCATCACCAAAATACTTCTTGGCGGTGGTTTCTGAGACTAGCAGGCCATTGCTCTGTTGAAGTACCTTTTTTGCATCGCCTGCTAACACTTCTATCGAGAAAATGTCGATGATTTCAGGGTCAGCAAAAGTGAAATGATCCTCTATAAATTTAGATTCCCCGTACATCACCAGTGGGTCAGATTCGAGCATTCGAGCAGCAGCTTCTACATCATCAGGGTAGTCAGATTGGATCAACGGTGCAAATGGTGGTGCGGTATGTCCCAGATGAAGACTGACCTCTCCATCTGGATTAAACCAAGCCCGCGAAACTCGAACGATCCGATCTGATTTGGTATTCCAGAGATCATAACTCAACTCATGTTGCACAAACAAAAAAATCAAAATGCTGACTGCCATACCTACGGCCAACCCAAATACATTGATAAACATGTAAAGCGGGTTCTTCTTTGTATTTCGGATGAGGATTTTAAAGTAGTTTTTGAGCATGGAGTTGTCGGTTGTCAGCTATCGGTTGTCGATTGTCTGTAGTCTGTAGTCTGTTGACTATTAACTGTTGTGGGTT
>JBDNIP010000260.1:0-5394 GCA_041688245.1 Algoriphagus sp. | reverse complement strand
GAGAAGAGTGGTTTGGTGGGAGAGAAGTTATTGGAGAATTTTCTAAAGTTATGATATGAAATCCCCCTTGCCCCCTTTGTAAAGGGGGAGTTACCTCAATCTTTATTGAAACCTTAAAAGATGGAAAGTCTTGATTCCTGAATCTAGCTTCTAACGTCTATAAAAAATGCATATCATTCCAGCAATCGACCTGATCGGAGGTAAATGTGTCCGACTAAGCCAAGGCGACTACAGTACCAAAAAAGAATACCATGACGATCCAGTCGAAATGGCCAAGCGCTTCGAAGGTGCGGGAATTACTCGATTACACTTGGTGGATTTGGATGGTGCCAAAGCTAAGAAAATTGTAAATGCATCCGTTTTAGAAGGAATTTGCAGTCAGACTAGTTTGACTGTCGACTTTGGCGGAGGAATTCAAGCTAATGAAGAAATCGAAAAGGCCTTTCAATTAGGAGCAAACCAAGTGACCGGTGGAAGTATCGCCATAAAGGATTCAGCTTTATTTCAAGAATGGATTAGAAAATACGGATCTGAGCGCATCATTCTCGGAGCGGATGCAAAAGACCGAAAAATAGCGGTTGGCGGCTGGGAAGAGACTACATCAGAAGATTTGATTCCTTTTGTCAAAAACTACGTATCCAAAGGAATCAGCTATATAATATGCACTGACGTAGCCAAAGATGGTCTGCTTCAAGGACCATCCATGGAGCTCTATCAGGAAATTCTTCAAGAAATCCCTGGATTAAAATTGATTGCTAGTGGAGGAGTTTCCTCGATGAAAGATCTGGAAGAGCTGGAAAAAATCGGTGTTTACGGAGCGATTGTGGGAAAAGCGTATTATGAGGGAAGAGTAAGTTTGGAGGAATTAGCTTCGTTCTTATGATTTACGACAACGGATTTACGAGGTCAAATTGAACTTCAATCGTTATTCCCCAAATTGAGCTTTTAAAAGTTTGAATCTATCCACAGTGTGCAAAACTAAAAGAGGCCTCGTAAATCGTAATTCGTAAATCCAAAATTTGAAGTCCGAATACTGAATAAAGAAGTTTTAAAAAATAAATACTAACAATTCTAATAATGCTAACGAAGCGAATAATCCCCTGCCTCGACATCAAAGATGGTCGTACGGTCAAGGGAGTAAATTTTATAGAACTTCGAGATGCTGGCGATCCGGTGGAGCTGGCAAAAATCTACTCTGATGAAGGAGCGGATGAATTGGTGTTTTTAGATATTACCGCCACAGTGGATAAGCGAAAGACATTGGTTGAACTGGTGACGAAAGTTGCTAAGGCTATCAATATTCCATTTACTGTAGGTGGTGGAATCTCCACGGTGGAAGATGTGAAAGTGCTGCTCAATGCAGGTGCGGATAAGATTTCTATTAATTCATCAGCGGTGAATAATCCTCAGATTATCAATGAAATGGCTGCAGAGTTTGGTTCACAATGTGTCGTCGTTGCAATTGATACTCGGAATATAGATGGAATTGATTTAGTGCATACACACGGAGGAAGAAAAGCCACTTTACTTCGGACTCAAGCTTGGGCTCAAGAAGTAGCGAAGCGCGGAGCTGGGGAGATCTTACTCACTTCCATGGATCATGACGGTACGAAGTCAGGCTTTGCCAATGAGATTTTAGCTGAGATTTCTTCGATGTTGTCTATTCCAGTAATTGCCTCTGGTGGTGCTGGAAATATGACACATTTCAAGGATGTATTTACCTTTGGCAAAGCGGATGCAGCTTTGGCAGCAAGTATTTTCCACTTTAAAGAAATCCAGATTCCAGCCTTAAAAGAGTATTTGGTCGAAGAGGGTATAAGTATAAGGAAGTAGTTTTAACTTTTGAGGTCTAAAAGACCTCGAAGGTTTGAAGCAGAACTTCTTTTCAGATCTTTCTAAAATCGAATAAATTGCTTTAAAAATGAAATTAAGCTACTAGATAATAATGTAATAAAGTTCAAAACCTTCGAGGTTTTGAAAGTTTCAAAGGTTAGAAAAAATGAATATAGATTTTAAAAAAATGGGTGGTTTAGTGCCAGCCATCGTACAGGATGCGATTAGTGGGAAAGTGCTGATGCAAGGCTACATGAATGAGGAGGCTTTGGCCAAAACTCAGGAAACAGGAAAAGTGACTTTTTACAGCCGAAGCAAAGAACGGCTTTGGACTAAAGGAGAGACTTCCGGCAATTTTATGGAACTGGTAAGTGTAGCTGTGGATTGTGATGGAGATGCCATTTTGGTAAAGGCAAATCCACGTGGTCCAGTTTGCCATACGGGTTCGGATACTTGCTTTGACGAAGTCAACACTTCAAAAACTGGATTTCTCGATCAGCTTCGTACTATCATCAAAGACCGGAAAAATAACCCTTCAGACAAATCTTATACTACTTCTCTTTTTGCCAAAGGCATCAATAAAATAGCCCAAAAAGTAGGTGAGGAGGCTGTCGAGATCGTGATCGAAGCCAAAGACGATAACAAGGACTTATTCCTAGGCGAAGCAGCGGATTTGATGTTTCACTACCTCATTCTTCTGGAAGCTAAGGGCTATGAATTGGATGAGGTAATGGAGGTTCTGATAGCGCGTCATAAGAAATAGCTTCTAAAGGCATTATGGGCTGTTCACACCAGTAGACCGATTTCCTTTGATCATAAGTCTGGATTACGAGCGATAGACCACCGAACTAGATCAGATTTAGTTCTTACTCCAATTTCACATGGCTTATGCTTATCTACAGTAAGAAAAGCGAATAATCACATTAAAAAATCCCGACTCTTTCAAGTCGGGATTTTTTGATTTAGTAAGCTGGAAATTCCTGCTGCAAACCTTTGAAGGCGTCAATCATTTCCCACTTAGGTTTAAAGTAAGAATTTCGAATTCTGGCATTTATTGTTCCATTTTGGGTGAATTGAATTGCTGCACCAAATCTTAAGTCACGCTGATCGCCCCAATTGAACTGCGGAGAATCACCGACCATGAAGTCTGCAGGAAATCCATCAAAATATTCCGCTTTGCCTTGTGAGTTTGCTGTGGCAAAGGTAACTGGCACTAATTCTACATTATTATCTACAAGAGTCCGATTGTACCTGGAAAGTGGGAAAGAACCTACGGGCTTGCCAAAGGTATTATCACCGATCAGAATCAGATCCATATAAGGGTCAAGACTATTGATCACTAATTCTGAAGCAGATGCCGATCCTCTAGAAGTGACGAAAAGGACTCTACTTAGGCTCAATACTCCTACTTTCTTGAAATTCGTGCTATTTTCCAAGGATGTTTTAAGTGAATTTAATTTGTTGGTATACATCAGCTTATTGCTGTTTGAAGCTTGAATCAAGTAATTCATAATTTGCTCAGCCACGGCTACAGATCCACCTCCATTGTAGCGAAGATCAATGATTAATTCAGTGACGCCTCCAGCTTGGAAAAACTCCATGGAGCTCTTGACTTCATTACTTGAGGTAGGAGATAGTCCAGCAGTGGCTTTGAAGCTTTGGTAAACCCAGTAGCCAACTTTTTTTGTACCAATCGAGATGATTTCCCGATGAAGAACCGAGTTGGACTGGTATTCAGCTTTAATATTTGTTCGAGTGGTCATGCTGCCATCCGGTAGCTTGAATGTGAATGTATTTGTGATCCCTGGATCTGATGGACCTAATTTGAAATCATATCCTCCAGAAGCAGTTTTATACTCAGGAATAGACTTTCCATTCATACCTGTGATTTCCCAGCCACGCTGCCAGCCATCTTTTCCTGCTGGTGCTTCGCTAAAAACGTAGGCTAGGAATAGCCTTTCAGTGGAATCAAACGAAAACCCAAAACCATGACCTGCATTTTTACCCACAAAAGCATTATTGAACGCTTCTTGAGTAGTCAGGTAAGAAAATCTATCTAAGGGTTTGAAAGTGATCGCATCCAAATAAGCCTCATTGGTATCGAAATCTCCAGCTTTTGGAGCGGTGGGAAGTTCCTTATTCCAGTAATACCACTCCTCCATGGATTTATAGATGGCATCTTTGACGACATTCGAAGTCGAGTTTGGGGCGATTGGATCTTCTTTTGGATCACATGACCCAAGGCTTAATACTACTAAGCCCAGAATCCACTTCACTTGTTTCATATATGGCGATTGATTACGTAGGATATACTTACGATGAAAAGGAGCTGAAAGGTTTATCAAATTGCGGTATCGTATACTTTGACAGTACTCCACATGGTAGCATATTTCTCGATGAATGCCAAGTGGAGTGGATCGCTTTGATAAGCGAGTTGTTCTTCCAAACTATCAAAAAATATACTGCAAGATACCTGAAAACTATGATCTACCACATCTCGATCTGCTGTTGCTGCCGGTACACCGACAATAAATTTTGCAACGCCTTTGCATCTGCCGAGCATGGGAACGCCTTCCGTCAAGAATTCTTTCGTATTGTCTTTATCATGTAGCCAGAAATAAACCTGATGAATCATTTTTTGCTTTGCCATATCGTCTGCTAGTGTGGAAATTGGAAGGAGAGAGACAGCGCCTGCAACTCCTATCGTTTTTATAAAATTTCTTCTTGATTTCATAGTGATTGCTTGAAATGAGCCCAATTGACCTACGGTTGGGTATTTCTCAATAGGCTGCTAAAGATAAAAATTTATATGGCTTTTAGATATTTTACTATTCAAAAGACAAGTAGCTATGGAATGATATCAGAAGTAAAGAAGATGAATTATTAGAAATTCGGAACAGCAGATTGTGCACTTCAACTTAAGTTTGGAAACTTACCAATAAGGCAATTACTCAGCTAAGGTTTTTGATCCAATACTTTGAATCACCCCCTTTATACTATGGGGTCATTGCTTTAATTCTGACTTGATCTAAGATGGCTTATTGAGCCTAGCAGCTTTCAGTAAAGCAGTGTGGGATCCTAATGCGATCTATGTCTCTTAGCTAAAAAGGGGTGAATGCGAAAGGGCAGCTACAGCCAATCTTTGCAGTTCTTGGCTGAGTATTGAAAAAACAATTAATCAATCTCTCGAAATAGAAGTCTACATTCAAAAAAAATAACCCAGAATATTTTCTGGGTTATTTTTTTATTTGCTATCCCTCTGTTCTTACTGTTTGCGTAACTCTACCATCTTAATTTGATTTTTGACTAGTTTATGATTGTCAGAGAGTAAATCAAAATTGATAACGGTTCTATCCGTCCTGTCCATGAGCGTGATCATATCTTCTCCAACTCGGATTACTTGCAGATATTTGCTTTTGTATTTTAAATCTTTTGGAGCTATGAGCAGATTCCCGTCTTTCTCTATGATTTCACCCAAATCAAATAAAATTGGATTTAACTCTCTGTCCACATTTTGCTGCGCAGTAAAAATCGGACTCCAGTCATTTCTCCCTAGTTCAG
>JBDNIP010000259.1:0-1615 GCA_041688245.1 Algoriphagus sp. | reverse complement strand
TTTCCCGTCTTGATCTCCATAGACAAAATTCAAAAAGGTGCTTCCAGCGTCTGTGGAATAACCAAGCTGAGCACCTAAAGTATAAGTACCCGAAGTATTGAATTCAGTCATATCAGTCGGATTCATCACGGATGCCATTAGTGACCATTTGTCTGACAAAGCAAAGTCAGCTTTCAACCCAGTATGGGAAAATGGGCCATACGAGAACATATATGATGTGGAGTAATTGAAATTTCCGGTCGGAGAAATCACCTCATAGCCCAGGAAAGTATTGAAATTTCCGAAGGTCAAGGTGACCGCATCGTTCACATTCCAATAGACATAAAGTTGATTGATTATCTGCGAACTACCAGCAAAGCCACCCGCATATAGCGGAGACCCAAATACTGCATCCTCACCTCTTGGGCCAAAAACCAAATCAGCCACTGCTCCGACTTTCTTCCCTTCGTAGGTAGCAATAATATTGGCCATACCTAAAGAAAAACCTGGCAGGTTGCCAAATGAAGAAGCAGGTGCTTGAGTAAACTCACCTTTGTTTGGGACATTGAAATTAGATCTGAAATAGGCATCTACAGAACCTGAAAGTGTTAATTTGGAAGGTTCTTCCTCCTCAATTACCGCTACGGTAAGGACCTCTTCTTGTGCAAAAATATTTTGTGAAAAGCCAAAAATGACCAGAAATGAGAATAGAATAAGTTTTTTCATGTTAATTTTAAGTGTTAGTGAATGTTAGAGTTGACTGGCAGGACCCCGTCCGGATGAAAGAGAGTGGTATTTTTTTCGCCGGAGGGGTTCTTTATTTTTAGAATTGACTATTCGTCATAGACAATAGTGTAGCCTCTGATTCCATGCTCATGAGAATCTAAACCGCTTTTCTCGTGCGCTTCAGACACTCGAATTCCAATTGTTTTTTTCAATACAAAAAAGATGAGGAAGGCACAAGAAAAGGCCGTTGCTCCACAGATTGCTACGCCGGTAAGTTGAGTAATGAAAGTATGCTCCGGATTTGTGGAGAAGATTCCAACAGCAAGCGTACCCCAAACTCCGCAAGTCAAATGCACAGAAACTGCACCGACAACATCGTCTAGCATGAATCTATCTAATAGCTTCGCAGAATAGACTACCAATACACCAGCTACCAATCCAATAATAATGGCAGAAGCCGGGCTGATGACATCTGCACCAGCAGTGATTCCTACGAGTCCTGCCAAAATACCATTCAACATCATGCCCAAGTCAAGTCGTTTGAAAACAATATTTCCAGCAATGAATCCACCCAGTCCACCAGCACAAGCACCAAGTGAAGTAGTTACCAAAACATAAGAAACAATTGCTGGATCCGCAGAAAGTACCGAGCCTCCGTTGAATCCAAACCAACCTAACCAAAGCAAAAATACCCCTATCACAGCTAAAGGCACACTTGCTCCAGGCTTATCGACAGTCTTCCCATTTACATATTTTCCGATTCGAGGTCCTACCAGGATAACACCTGCTAATGCTCCCCATCCACCAACTGAGTGGACCAGCGTACTTCCAGCGAAATCATAGAAACCCATCTCATCAAGTGAGCCACCACCCCATTTCCAGCTACCGATTAGTGGGTAGACTAATCCAA
>JBDNIP010000258.1:0-4618 GCA_041688245.1 Algoriphagus sp. | reverse complement strand
GGGATTTATCATATCAAATCAGCAATAAATTTAGCTACGTGCAACAAAACGGATACACATAAATTATTATAATCATCCCAGTTTTTAAGTGAGGTATTGAGGATATATTTTCTTTTTTTGCAAAAACCTCTTATTACAGAATGCCTGAAAAATCTTTCACAAAAAAAAGGAACCTTATGATAGGTTCCCTTTTTGATTTCAACAACCATCACTCTAAGTGCTTTACTCTGATTTTCGCTTTGACAGATTAAGACTAGTGTTCAGAAGATCTCTTTTCTATATTTTGTAAGAACACTTTAAATGCAGATTTCTTTTCCCACTTTGTGATATTTGATTCAAACCAGTCCAATTACTTATCGATTACAATTAAACCGGAATGCGTTTGGCATCTGTTCTATCCCAGATTCGATGCTTTGCAATCGAATCAACGAACGTCCCAATTTCCTGATCATAGAAAACCCCCAGCGGCTCTGAATTTTTGGAGGCGTAAGTCTGCTCCCAAAGTTCCTTGCCTGCTCCGTTGATTGCGATGAATTTCAAATGCTTATATGATTCATCCAAGAATCGGATGGCAGAAGCGTTGTCCTTAAATGACTTGATGCTTTCTTCACCGTCCGGAACCAAGACAGCATCGAAGAGAACAGAAGATGTGGTCAATAAACTATGATCCACCATTATTTTTCCCCCATTTTCTCCAGTAATAGATCCCAAATGGACACTGATTACTTTAGCTTCTGCCTTTGCGTCTTTCAGTGCTTTTTTATAAGAATTTAAGGAATTTACATCAACTCCGTCATTCGCTAAAATTGCAATTATTCGACCTTTGATCCCTTTCCCGGGCGAAGCCATCAGACTGAGTTTTTCAGATTTCTCCACACTCGGTTTTGCCTCTTTGGATTGGTAATCGGCCGGATCAGCATCAGCAGGATAGCCGTGATTGATTGGTTTTTCAGGTTCTT
Organism: Algoriphagus sp.; assembly: GCA_041688245.1. Taxonomy (GTDB): domain Bacteria; phylum Bacteroidota; class Bacteroidia; order Cytophagales; family Cyclobacteriaceae; genus Algoriphagus. The sequence continues at coordinate 3,659 of JBDNIP010000258.1, read as the reverse complement.
TGATGGAGTATATTCCCAGACCCTTTGCCACCGATTGGGCAAGTTGCTTATCAATATAGGTCAATATTCCGACCATTCGCTCTCTAATTTCGATCATTTTCAATTTTCCCAATTCAAATTGTAGCGCCTCAATAATATGATCTTGCTCCATTTCAGATTGACTTTGGTAGAAAAGCTTGGCCTGGCTATAATGATCCATAAAACTTTGACTTCGCGTTCGGACTTTATGGCCTTCCACTCGCTCATGATGTGAGGTAAAGCCTCCTTCAGACATTTTGGCTTGGAACGGACAACCTCCTCCGATATTATTTGGGTTATAGCTGTTGCTTCCTGCGTTGATGGTTTGCCTCATAAATCCGCCACGTTGATTGTTATGGACTGGAGCTATGGCGCGATTGATCGGAATCTCGTGGAAATTTGGTCCACCAAGTCTGATCAATTGTGTATCCGTGTAGGAAAACAACCGGCCTTGAAGTAATGGATCGTTAGTAAAGTCTATGCCTGGCACCACATGACCAGGATGAAAAGCTACCTGCTCGATCTCTGCAAAATAGTTGGTAGGATTTTGGTTCAGGACCATTTTACCGATCCGTTGAACCGGTACAAGCTCTTCCGGAATGAGTTTCGTGGCATCCAGCAGATCAAAGTCAAATTTATGTTCGTCTTTTTCTTCCACGAGTTGTACTCCCAGCTCCCATTCTGGAAAGGCGCCATTCTCAATTAGATTCCATAAATCCCTACGGTGGAAGTCAGGATCTTGGCCTGAAATTTTTTGGGCTTCATCCCAAGTGACGGAATGCGTGCCTGCGATGGGTTTCCAATGGAATTTCACAAAAATGGACTGTCCATCTTTATTGACAAATCTGTAGGTATGCACCCCAAATCCTTCCGTCATGCTGATACTTCTGGGTAAAGCCCTGTCGCTCATCACCCACATAATCGTGTGCATGCTCTCAGGCAATAAGGAGATGAAATCCCAAAAAGTGTCATGAGCTGATGCTGCTTGAGGAATTTCATTGTCTTGCTCTGGCTTCACTGCATGGATCAGATCCGGAAATTTGATTGCATCCTGAATGAAAAAGACTGGTATATTATTACCGACTAGATCGTAGTTGCCTTCTTCGGTATAAAATTTCACAGCAAACCCGCGTATGTCTCTAGCCAAATCCGTGGATCCTTTGAATCCTGCCACAGTGCTGAATCGGGCAAATACCGGAGTGCGCTTCCCCTTTTCTCCGAGAAATCCAGCTTTAGTGTACTCGCCAAGGTCTTGGTAGGATTCAAAATAGCCATGAGCCCCTGCTCCTCTGGCATGAACGACCCGCTCTGGAATTCGCTCATGGTCGAAATGGATCATTTTTTCACGGAAATGAAAATCCTCCAAAAGCGAGGGTCCGTGCGCTCCTGCGGTGAGGGTATTTTGGTCGTCGTTGATGCGAAGAGACCCTGATTGGTGGTCATCGCCTCTCCGCTTCCATCCTCAGTGTTCATGTGAAGATCGTCGATTTTGGCATTGTCAGACTTTTGCCCTTCATCTTTCTTGTTCATAGTGGTATGGGTTACAGTGTTTGATATTTTATATTCTACTCTAAAACATTCCGAAGAGGGGTAAGCAAACATTTTCCTGTCGGTTGATACTAGTTCACATTTCAAGATTCGACATCAGGTTCAGCAATAAGCGTGTAGTCGCAATGCAAGACGCAGCTTAACCGTGTTTAAATAGAATTAGATTTATTTCCCGTCATAGTTCACTCTCCAAAGCGTGTTGCTGCTGTCGTCATTGACCAAAAGCGAGCCGTCGGGTAGGACAGAAACATCTACTGGTCTCCCTACACATCAGAGCTATTTTCAGAAGAAATGAATCCAGTGAGAAAATCAACCGGCTTTCCGGAAGGCTTACCATTTTGAAATGGGACGAAAACAACTTTATAGCCTGAAAAATCTTCCCGATTCCATGACCCATGCTGACCTACAAAAGCACCATTTTGATATTTCTCAGGAAAAGCTTCGGCATCATAAAATGTAAGTCCCAAAGAGGCGGTATGACTACCCACCGATACATCGGGGACGATCGCTTGGCTACGAGCTCCGGCGCTTTGACCTCCATTCGTGGATCTTCAATTTGTCCGAAGTAAGAATACGGCCAACCATAAAAACCTTCTCTTTTCACGCTGGTGATATAGTCAGGCACCAGTTTGTTCCCAAGCTTGTCTCGCTCGTTAACCGCTGTCCATAAGTTGCCAGTCACCGGATTCCAATCCATTCCCACCGGATTTCGCAATCCCCCAGCATAGATTAGTTCTCCGGTGCCATCGGGGTTGATTTCCAGAATATTTGCACGGCGAATTTCTTCATCCATTCCGTATTCTGCATTATTGCTTGCCGAACCTACAGAAATGTAAATTTTACTGCCATCTGGTGAAGCGATCAGGTTTCTTGTCCAATGATTATTGTATCCACCTGCGGGCAGGGAGACTATTTTTTCGCCTTCGCTCGAGAGGCGGGTTTGATCTGATTTGTAAGACAAGCGGTACAAGCCATCCGTATTGGCGACGTAGAAGTAGCCATCCAGGATCAACATCCCATAAGGTTGATTGAGATCTTCCTTGAAGATCGTTCGCATTTCATACTCCCCATCCCCATCCATGTCTCGAAAGATGGTGATTCGATCAGCGCTGTTTTCCGTGTTGCTTTCTACTACGAATAGATCTCCATTAGGGCCGATATAGGTATTTCGGGGATTTTCTAAGTTATCTGCAAATTTGGTCACCGTAAAACCCTTAGGTGCGATAGGGTGCTGATCTTTGGACCAACCTATTACGTTGCTTCGATTGGTTACAGATTCTGAAGAATAGGGCGAAGGAAGTATAAGCTCGCCGAAGGCAGTCTGCACTGTGTCAGGGCTAGTCTTAGCGAGTTTTTCTTTCTCTGATTTGGATACTCGGTCTTGGCATGATGCCAAGCTTATTGTGCTTGCGAAAAATAGAGTTAGTAAGAATTTCATGGCCTTTGAAGAATTTGTTGAATACTCAATTCAACTATCAATCACTTAGCAAAAGGTCAAAAAGTTGAATTATACCGTATTACTGTCCCGATAAGCCGCTCTGTCTGAAATTGATAAGATGGACATGAGAAAAAATATTCCCGATCTGTAGGGAAAATTCTGTGGAGAAAAAAAAGGGGAACCCATTACTGAGTTCCCCTTTTGATTTCAAGCGTGTGAAATCTTACTTTCTCACTCTGATTTTTTCCTTGATACGTGCAGCTTTACCCTGTCGTCCTCTTAGGTAGAACAGACGAGCTCTTCTTACTTTACCTTGTCTCAATAGATCGATTTTTTCGATGGCTGGAGAGATGATAGGGAAGATACGCTCAACTCCGATTCCGTTAGAAATCTTGCGAACAGTGAACGTCTCACCGTTAGAATTTGGGTTCCTTCTTTGGATCACAGTTCCTTGGAACTGCTGGACACGCTCCTTTGCACCTTCTTTGATTCGTACGTGTACATTGATGGTATCTCCGGCTTTGAAAGTAGGAAATTTAGCTCTTGCCTCGCTGTATTCCGCTTCTACTATTTTTATTAGATCGCTCATAGCTTTCTGTTTTTATGCTTTCGCTTTTGCCAACGCGTGGCTTGTTTAAGTATTCTTATTTGACTT
>JBDNIP010000257.1:0-3491 GCA_041688245.1 Algoriphagus sp. | reverse complement strand
CGTAACAATATCGATTACATTGAATTCTGGCTGCTTGATCCGTTTATTCAAGGGGAAAACGGAAGAGTATTGGATGGAGTCTTCAATCAAAACAATACTACTGGAGGAAAATTATTTATCAATCTCGGAGATATTTCTGAAGATGTAATGAAGGATGGTAGGCATTCTTTCGAAAATGGACTTCCGGCAGACGGTGATCCTGCTGGGACTGGAAGCAATGAATGGGGGCGAATTACTAGAGAGCAATTCTTACTGCCAGCTTTTGACAATTCTGAAATCTCTCGAGCTAACCAAGATGTCGGTTTGGATGGGTTGAAAAACGAAGACGAACCAGCTTTCTTCAAAACCAGATTCCTCGATCGACTCAGTGTCTCTGCTGAAGCTAGAAGGAATATCGAACAAGATGTTTCAGCAGACTTTTTTCAATACTATCTCGATGAAAAGTTTGATGCAGATGACATTAAGATTTTGGAACGTTTTAAAAAATTTAATGGCCAAGAGCGGAATACCCCTGTAACAGCAAATCAAAACTTACCATATACACCCTCAGGATCTAACCTTCCGGATAATGAAGATTTAAATACAGATAATACCGTCAATGAACTGGAAAATTATTACGAATACGAATTGGATATTCGTCCGGGGCAATTGAAAGTCGGACAAAAATTCATTGTCGACAAAGTAACACACGTTGAGGCTGGTGAAAGCGTGGATTGGTATCTAATACGAATTCCCGTTCGCCAACCTGATCGCGTACAGGGAGATATCAATGGTTTTAAATCGATTAGATGGATAAGAACATATCTAACAGATTTTGAACAACCAGTAGTTATGCGTATGGCAAATTTCCGGATGGTCGGTAGCCAATGGCGCGTATTCCAAGAATCCTTATTTGAGCGAGGATTCTTTGAGATTCCAGAACCGGACAATTCCAATGTGACAGTCGATGTGGTTGGAATCGAGGAAAACAGCCAGGGAAGTGCTACTCAAAGCCCCTATGTGTTGCCTCCGGGAATCAATAGAGACCGAGATAATACATCCACCGTTGAGCGAAGATTGAATGAACAATCCTTACGCGTATGTGTCGAAGATCTTCAAGCAAAAGATGCCAGAGCAGTTTTTAAGAATGTGACTCTTGATCTGGTCCTTTTTGAGCGAATCAAAATGTTCCTACATGCAGATAGTGAGAATGCAGTTGACGGGGAGATTACAGCCTTCTTAAGGCTAGGAACCGACTTCACTGACAATTATTATGAGATCGAAGTTCCGCTTACTGTTACTCCAAAAGGAACTAGAGATCCTAGACTTATCTGGCCACTTGAGAATGAAATTGATATCGCAATCCAAGAGATTGTTGGTGTAAAAGTGGATCGGGATAATAATGGGGTGCCATTGAATTTACCTTTTTCTCAACTAATACGTCAATATAAAGTGACTGTGGTGGGCCGCCCAGAGCTCTCACAATCACAAACAATAATGATCGGAGTAAGAAATCCGGGACTTAATGGCGGGGGTAGCAGAAGTGTGTGCATCTGGGCAAATGAATTGCGAGTAACTGGAGCCACTAAGTCAAATGGATGGGCAGCAAATGCTTTATTCAATGCTAAAATTGCTGACGTCGCAGTAGTCTCTGCCTCTATTCGACATAATACTATCGGCTTTGGAGGTTTGGAAACTCGACTTTCCCAAAGACTACGGACTTCTACCACCCAATATGATATTTCAACTAATGAGGACATCCACAAACTACTTCCTGAAGGTCTAGGAATTAGTATTCCTTTCTATTTCAGTATTGAAAATGCATCAACAAGACCACAATATGATCCATTGAATCCGGATGTGCCATTTGAAGTTGCGTTACAGAAATTTGAAACCGACCAACAGCGGAATACCTATCGTGGGATAGCTTTAGATCAATTGAAACGAAAAAACTTCAGCTTTAATAACGTCCGAAAAATAAAGACTAACCCAGAAGCAAAAAATAAGTTCTATGATATCAGCAACTTGTCCCTCTCCTATTCTTTTGGTACTGTAACACAGACAAATGCACAGATTCAGGATTACAATTTCAAAACATACAGAGGGAATATCACCTATAGCTTCGAACCAAAACCGCTTATCATTGAACCCTTCAAGAATTCTGAATTCTTGAGTGCGCCAAGTCTCCAATTAATTAAAGATTTCAATCTTAACCTGTCGCCTACTTCAGTGGTGGCAAGATTAGATGTGGATCGAAGATTCCTACGGTCTCAGTATCGAAACGATCAATTGGGAACGGCCGGAGTAGATCCACTTTTCCAGAAAAGTTTCTTTATGAATCGATTTTACGCTGTCAATTGGGACCTCACCAGAAACCTTAGAGTGGATTATAATGGAAGTGTCTTAGCAGTGGTCGATGAGCCTCAAGGTGATCTAAATTCACAAGAAAAATCAGACTCTGTAAGAACGAACTTCTGGAGATTTGGTCGAAAAACAAATTACAATCATAATGTAAATTTGAATTATACTATCCCATTTGACAAGTCACCTTTGACAGATTGGATCAGAGCAGACTACCGATATGGGACAACGTACACCTGGCTTACAGGTGCCATCGGTCAACGAGACACTTTGGGTAATTCAATTCAGAACACCAGAGATCAAAGTGTGCAAGGGAAATTCGATCTAGTAAAACTTTACAACAAGAATAAAAAGTTAGCGGCGTTGAATGCTCCAAAGCGACCCAGCATTCCTGGAAGAAACACCTTGACTGCCGAGGATACGATGGGTACACCTTTTACCAATAAGCTCTTAAAGGCCTTGATGATGATCAAGGAATTCACTTTCAGTTATGGAAAAGTGGAGGGGACATTTTTGCCAGGATATCAACCAGATACCGGTCCTTTGGGAATGGATCGAGCTTTTGGAAATCCCGGTCTTGCATTCCTGTTCGGGAGTCAAGATCCTACTATCCGAAATGATTTTGCAAGCATGGGAATCATGGCGCCAAGTCCAGAGCTTACGCAGCCTTTCCTACAGAGTCGCGTAGTCAACATGAGATTTGGAAGTATGCTAGAACCATTCAAAGATTTCAAAATTACCCTTAATGCATCAAAACGGGAATCGGGCGAATACCGAGAAATATTCCGAAACTCATTTGATAGCCCTGGGGAATACTTATCAATCAGTCCAAACCGAATTGGCTCCTACAGCATCACTACGATGATGCTGGGGACGACTTTCAGTAGAGATGACTTCAGTAATGTCTCGCCACTTTTTACTGATTTTGAAAATAATCGAGCGATCATTAAATCCAGGTTAGAAAATCAACCAACTGGCGGCGGTGAGTTCTCAATCAATGGTCAGGATGTTCTTATTCCTTCATTCCTGGCAGCGTATCGAGGTAAGGATGCCGGAAGCATAAATCTTAATCCATTTCCTAAAACTCCATTGCCAAATTGGCGATTGGATTACAGAGGGCTTTCAAGAGTTAAAGCGCTGCAAGATATTTT
>JBDNIP010000256.1:0-4953 GCA_041688245.1 Algoriphagus sp. | reverse complement strand
TACACCAAGTATTCCTTTGAGAATGTGTTTCAATATTCACCAGGCGATGTCTATTGGTGTACTGCTGATATCGGTTGGATTACCGGTCACTCCTACATTGTCTACGGACCATTGCTTGCCGGTGCCACAACTTTAATATTTGAAGGTGTGCCAACTTATCCCGATCCAGGGCGATTCTGGGCGATCTGTGAAAAGCATAAAGTCAATGTGTTTTATACCGCACCAACTGCTATCCGAGCACTACAAGCTTATGGCACCGTACCCACTGAAGGCTATGATTTGAGTTCGCTTAAAGTACTCGGCTCCGTCGGTGAGCCCATTAACGAAGAAGCCTGGCACTGGTATCATACGCAGATAGGCAAGAATAAATGCCCTATCGTCGATACTTGGTGGCAAACCGAGACGGGAGGGATTTTGATTTCTCCTATCGCAGGAATCACGCCTACCAAACCAGCTTTTGCCACGCTTCCACTTCCGGGTATTCAACTTTGCATCGTAGATCACGAGGGAAATGAATTGATAGGAAATTCGGTCGAAGGCAACCTCTGTATCAAATTCCCATGGCCATCCATGATCCGCACTACTTACGGCGATCATGAGCGCTGCAAGCAAACTTATTTCTCCACTTATCCAGGCATGTATTTCACCGGAGATGGGGTCAAGCGAGATCATGACGGCTACTACCGCATCCTCGGTCGAGTAGATGATGTGATGAATGTCTCAGGTCATCGAATGGGAACTGCTGAAGTTGAAAATGCGATTAACGAGCATCCCTTGGTTATAGAATCCGCTGTAGTCGGCTATCCACATGAAATCAAAGGTCAAGGAATCTATGCCTATGTGATCTGCAATATGACCAATCGAACCGAGGCTAATCTAGTCAATGAGATCAAGGAAATGGTTTCAAAGATGATTGGTTCGATTGCTAAGCCAGATAAAATCCAGATTGTCGAAGGCTTACCAAAAACAAGGTCTGGAAAGATCATGCGTAGAATACTTCGGAAAGTGGCCGAAGGAAGTATTGACAGTATGGGAGATACCAGTACTTTACTCGATCCAGAGGTGGTGGATAAAATTATTGAAGGCAGAAAGTAAAATCATAAAGCAGAAGTGGGAAGTCTAAAAACTTTTAGATTTCTCACTTTATAATTGATACTTATCATGAATGTCATCGTCCACCGGGTAGCAGAATTTCTCAAGCGATTTCCTCCTTTTTCTTTTCTCTCCAAAGAGGTCTTGGAGAAAGTGGCAGCATCCGTGAAAATCCGCTATCTGGAAAAGGGCGAGGTGCTTTTTAGACAAGGACAAGCTGCCGAAACCCATTTTTATATTTTAAAAGAAGGAGGAATTATTCTGACTGAATCGATCCAAAATAAAGAGGAAACGCGGGATGAATGTGATGAGGGAGATGTGTTTGGAGTATTGGCGCTTCTTGGAAAGCGTCCCTATGTGCTCTCCGCCAAGGTCCAAGAAAATAGTCTTGTCTATGCAATTCCTGTTTCTGTCTTCGAAGAAGTATTGGAGCAAAACAGTCGAGTTGCCTTGTTTTTTGCTGCAGGATTTGCATCAGGCCAGGTTGTGGTGCGTCAGGACCTTTCTGAAGGACAAAAAGCAAGAGGCCTATTTAAAAATCAGTCTAAGGATCATTCCTTAATGATTTTTTCGGATCAATCAGAAATTAAGTTTTCTAAAAAAGTCCTCACTTGTAGCCCAGAGCTAACTATTCAAGAGGCCGCTGACATGATGAGTAAAAAGCAAGTCAGCAGTATCGTCGTGTGTGAAGCTGATCTAAAACCTCTTGGGATAATTACAGATAAAGATCTCCGTACCAAAGTAGTTTCAAAAGGTATTCCACTCGAAACGTTGACTGCCAAGATTATGAGCACACCTATCTTGACTAGAGGAAAGGATGCATCATTTTCAGATCTGTATTTGACCATGATTAAGCATCGCTTGCACCATTTGGTACTGACCGAAGACGGGACGGATCAAAGTCCGGTTTGCGGAATTATCTCTGATCATGATGTGCTGCTCTCTATGGGGAATAGTCCTGCAGTATTGATCCACGGATTGATAAATACGCTGGATTTGAAGGAGATGAGACTTATCCGGGATCAGGCTGAGCAGATGCTCCGCTACTACCTAGAAAATGAACTGGCCATGGATTTTGTAGCTTCGGTGATGACCGAAGTCAATGATATCATCATCAAGCAAGCGCTACAAATTGCAGAAAATTCATTGGTTAATGAAGATGAGGTGCTTCGGAAGATTCCCTTTTGCTTCCTTTCGCTAGGGTCTGAAGGCCGGGAGGAACAGCTCCTTCGGACTGACCAAGACAATGCCTTGGTATACCAGGACGTGTCAGAAAATTTGGTTGAAGAGGCCCATGCATACTTTCTAAAGCTTGGAACGGCAATGGTTGAAGTCCTCCTTGCCTGCGGCTTTGCCTCCTGCCCAGGAGACATCATGGCCAGCAATCCCAAATGGGTACAGCCGATGAGCAAATGGAAGAGCTATTTCAGCGAATGGGTCATCAGGCCGACTGAAGAGGCTATTCTTAGTGCAACAATCTTTTTTGATTTTAGGCCGGTTGCTGGTAACTTGAGGTTGGGCGAGACACTGAGTCTTCATATCTACGAAGAAATTCAAAACAAAAAAATCTTCTTAAACTTCTTGGCGAAAAATGCCTTGATGAATCCCCCTCCCCTCGGTTTTTTCAAAGGCTTTGTAGTGGAAAAGTCAGGAGAACATGAAAATGAATTTGATATCAAGTCTCGCGCTATGGCGCCTTTAGCTGACTTGGCCAGGCTACTTGTACTCAGTCATGGAGTGATTGGTGTGAATAACACCTTTAAGCGATTTGACCGGTTGGCGGAGTTGGAGCCTAACTATGAGGGGCTTTTCAAGCAGGCGGCAAAAGCCTATGAAATCCTGATGCGTACCCGAGCATTGGAAGGACTGAAAAATCAATCGAATGGACGATTTATTCAGCCAGATAGTCTCGGGAAACTCGAGCGGCAATTGTTGAAAAATACCTTTTCACCGATCACCGAACTTCAAAACATTGTAGAAGTCCGCTTTCAAGTAGACTATTTTCAGTCATGAGCTGGTGGAATATTTTTGGGAAAAATGTCGAGAAAGCTGACTTTGTGGAAGCCTATATCCTCAAAAATCAAAAGCCAATTCCAGCTATCCGAAGTCTTGATCAACTTGAATTTACTGTTTTTGATACCGAGACAACTGGGCTATCGGTGAAGGATGATTACATTTTATCTTTTGGCGGGGTCAAAATTCAAAATGAAGCCATTCAGGTCGAAACGGTATTGGAGCTGTATCCCAATTCTCCAAAATCCGGCCAAAAAACAGCGGCAATTCATGGTTTGATCGTACGAGAAAATCAAATTCCAATCTCCGATTTTACAGCCCAAACCTTGAAATACTTTGGGAATTCAATTTTGGTGGCCCATCATATCGGTTTTGATACAGAAATGATGCAAAAGGCATGTAAACCGTTCGGCTTAAAAAGACTGCCTAACCCACTGTTGGACACCATGAATTTTGCTATTCGATTGGAGCTCGGTCCACAGGCAGATCGAAGTCAGATTCATCCAGAAGATTATGGTTTAGATGCCCTTTGCGAGCGATATCAAATCCTAACTGAAGATCGACATACCGCCTCTGGAGATGCTTTTCTCACTGCTCAGCTTTTACTGAAACTTTTAAAAATCGCTCATGCCAAAGGCATTAAAAACTTTGGACAGTTGATTCGGTAAGGGTTTTTATTGCCTGAGAATTAATGAAACACCAACTTCTGTTCGAATAAGCCATCGATCCATGTTCAAAATAGCTGCATTGAACCTTATAAAAAAGCTGATTAATTGAACTTGATTAAAGAGCCATCTTTTAGACGGCTTTTTTGGTTCCCAAGCTTTGCCTTTCGCATCTTAGTTCATTTTTCGGAATTGGAGTCTTGGCGGCTTCGTGACCTGCCATTTTTACTATAAAGGCTCGATGAAGAAACTTTTTTGGCTTTTTATATTTGACTAGTACAGTAATGCACAAGTCTGAAGACTCACGCCAGATGATTATGTCAAATAGATTGAAAATCCTATGAAAGCCGCCCTTCAAGACAGCTTTTCCTATTTCCAATCCACTCCCACTTTTCCTGTAGCTTTCAATTGGATCAGTAATTCGTTTTTCAATGGATAGAAACCGGCAGGGATAATCTTCAAGTTTTGGATCTTCAAATCGGCGATGGGAGTTGAAAGTCCCAATCGATTCTGAATACTTGCCATACTCTCGTCGATTAGATCACCTATCGGGAAAATGGCTCTTCGCTCAATATTTTTAATGATTTTCCGCTTTTTCAGCCCGATGCTGGTTTGTGCTCCAAGGTTTCCGCTTTCAATTTTGAAGTTAATATCTTCAAAAATCAGCTGTCGGTTTTCAATATCGTAGGTTGGCTTTCCTACTGCAAAAATCGTCCCTGTCAAAGACTTGCCATTACTTTGCTCGGCAAAGAAATCCATACTTACAGCTATCAATTCTCCAAAGGCCTGAGTTTTGATAGTGGAAGGAATCATCGTGGTTTTCTTATCCACTTGGAATACTTTATCTGCTAGATTTTCTGCCAAAAGCTGATCCAGCTGATTGTAACCGATTGTGAGTGGCATTATAATCTCCAATTCGTTTGAGTTATTTGGATTTGGGCTCAACTTAGGCAGAGGGAATGCCCTCGAAGGCGCCGCCGAGGCGGGGTGAGAATTCACTTTTCCAGCAAGTCCCAACCAGACATTGAAGTTCTGATTAGCATCAATAAACTCGTTGAATCAAACTTCCTGAGGCTGGATTGAAAATGCGGTTTGTGCCCCTTCCAGTTCCACTTGAAATGGCTTTCCGACCTGCGCCCAAGTCAAGTCAACCAGAGGCTTTAGGGAAGCAATGGATTCTTTA
>JBDNIP010000255.1:0-3057 GCA_041688245.1 Algoriphagus sp. | reverse complement strand
ACTGATTTATCAAATTGGCTACAGCTAATACAGAATCCACAACCAAATAGTAATTAAGATTGCGCTTTTGATAATCAGGGATTTCTACTTCAAAAAGGGGAAAGTCTTTCGTGGGTTTAAATCTCTCATCAGAAAACTCAATCATGGTTGCAGTTACAACAGTCTTCTTTTCAAAATCCCAAAAGTAATCCACTGCAAATTCTAAAGAGGATCTAAAAGATGTGTCTTGTTGAAAAGTGTCAATTTCATCAACTACGAGAGAAAATTCTTTGTAAATATCCTTTCCTCCAACTTCAATAATTCTAGGAAAACTATCTGCAACAGCAAAAACCTTTTTATGACCTTTCCTTTTAAGAAATTTTAATAGATCAGAATCTTTTGATTCTCCAAATCCTCCACCAAGATAAAAACAATCTATTCCCTCCTTCTCCTCTTTCTCAACCCATTCCTCATATTTCGACCTTGCAAGAGATCTTGTAGGTGAAACTATAATACTATTCCTTTTGGATACAATTTCACAATGAGTAGCTCCTATTCCTGTATATCTTTTATTGATTATACCTGTGGGAAGTCCGTTTCTACCAAAATCATACTCATGATCTTTGTAGTCTGATAATGTCTCACCCGATTTTAATTGAATTTTAATAGTGTTCATTGAAACTAAAAATAAGGTTTATTTTGATTCCACAAATCCAGTTTGCGGATCTGATTTTAGTATCTCCCCATCTTCAAATATTATATGGGTTATCCTATATTTTATAATTATTCCACTTCTGTAGGGTTTTGTATTATTACTTTCTCTCATCAATCTTAACTTTTCAAAACCTTGTGCATTTGAACTGTTTCTATTGAAATAGGCATTGAATAAAAAATTAGACGACAAAGAGGTGGATACTCCATTTCTTGGAGACTCCAAATTGAGATCATTTGTAAATTGTAGACCCTCGGAGTTTAAAATTTCATCTCCGTATTCATCCTCGTAAGTAACATCGAACTTAAATTTACGAATACTTCTATGCTCTTCAGGAAGATTATGGCCAACATCGTGAACCACTAAATTGAGTTGATCCGAGTAAGGAAACTCTGCTTCAGTGAAGGGGTCGAGATATAATCTCATTGAGATATAATCATTTAGAGTTGCATTTTTTCTGATTAGCTCTTTTTTTTGAGATATTATATTCTCATAATTCAAAGACTCATATTTGATAAATCCATTCCAAAGACTATCACGTGAAAAATTTGTAGAATATGCCAACATAACTCGGTAATCTTTCAGATCCCATATTAAGTGTTGATCACAGCAATATCTAAGATTTACTGCTTCACTTAAATTCATTGTAGGTATTTGTCCTTTTCTATTTTCTTCTTCTCTCTCTCTTTCTTTAAAGGAATTTAACATTTCATAAATTAGATTTCCTTCTCTAGAACTTTGGAATGAATAGTCTGGCTCACCATACCATTCTTTATAACTATTTAGAACTAACTCTAACTTTTCTTTATTGAAACTCCCTTTTCCAGGGCGGTATGAATTTTCCCCAAAAAAAAGAACAGTATCAGAGCCAAAGTTCAACTTGAATGAATGTAAAGTATCAAAATCATAATCATCCGCATGAACCCAAAGTGGCACTTTTATTCCTTTTTCTTTATTTATCGTAAAGAATTGAATTGTATCATAATCTTCATCATTTATCACTACGGACTCCAGAATTCCTTTTGAAGTCATTTCCTTTTTGAATTCCTCAACACTTGTTTTTCCAAATTCAACGCCTCCTAATGGATCAGATGGGGAACATCCTTCGAAAAGGATTGACAAAAGTAAAAGTAAAGCAACCTTCTTAACGTGATCCTCCATTTGATTTAGATTTTTAGGTAAAATAGTTTTATTAAATAATTATTTCAATCCTCAGCTGCCAATCCTAGCTCAACACTTTCTGGTCGTTGGTAGATTTTATACTCCTTATTGATTGTGTCAGCCATCATTCTAGCTTGTTCTAAGACTGTTTCTGTGGCTTGCTCTTGCATGTCTGGTGAATAGCCATGTTTCCTGAGAATCTTCTTTACGGCAACTCTCATTCTGGCTTGGACATTCTCTCTTACTGTCCAATCAATGCTGGTGTTCTTCCTTATCGTGTCCACTAGCTCTCTGGCTATATGTCTCAAAATTTCATCACCTAGGATTTGAACTGAGCTGTCATTTACCTCTAGTGCTGTATAGAAAGCATACTCTCTGAAGTCCAATCCTAAGTCTTCTCCTTTACGGTCAGCTTCTTTGATTTCTTTAGCTAGTTTGATCAGTTCTTCTATTACCTGTGCTGAAGAGATTAGATTGTTTTGGTAGTTTTTAACTGCACCATCGAGCATTTCTGAGAATTTCTTGGATTGAACCAAATTGGTTTGTTTCCTCATTTTGATCTCATCATTTAGAAGCTTTTTTAAGAGTTCTAAGGCTACATTTTTATGCTCCATGCCTTTTACCTCTGCAAGGAAATCATCTGAAAGAATGGAGATATCAGGCTTTTTCAATCCTGCTGCATCAAAGATGTCAATCACCTTGTCCATCACGATTGCATCAGAGAGAATCTGTTTGATGGCTGTTTCTATTTCTTCATCTGATTTGCCCTTTCCTGATTGACTGACCTTGACAATTCTTGATTTTATAGCCTGAAAAAGTCCAACCTCATCTCGGATTTCTATGGTATCAGGATGGGGAACTGAAATAGCAAAAGCTTTGGTAAGTGTGGTTACTCCGTTGGTGAACCTTTCTATTCCATTTTCCAGTCCAAAAATGTAATTGGCTGCCTTAATTGGGAAATATAATTTTTCCTTTGGGGTCAATGAAAAGAACTCTTGGTAATTAAAGCCTGTCTTTTGAGTTTTATCTCTCGGTGATTCTGAGAATAGCTGAGCTACTATCTCATACTTCTCCATCATCACAGCAGCAGCTTCCTCCTGGTCAAATGCTGGCTTTCCTTTGCCTCCACTTTCTGTATAGATAGATAGTGCTTTTTTAAGGTCTGTTGCTATTCCGATGTAATCAACGATCAACCCTCCATCTTT
>JBDNIP010000254.1:0-7746 GCA_041688245.1 Algoriphagus sp. | reverse complement strand
GACTAGGACTACCCTTAGCTGTTCGTTCATTTTATATATAGATCCAAAACTGCATTTGCATCTGGAGTATTATTATGATGAAATTTAGCTAACACTACACCATCCTTCAAAAACATCAATCCTGGATTAGCACGAATAATTGTTTTCAACACTGTAGCATCAGCCTGAAGCCCCAAAATATCCCAACCTTGGCTTTGCATAAATGAGGTAATTTCTTCCTGAGATGAAGCTGCCACAAATACTGGCTCTATTGGAGAATTAGCTAACTCATCGATTAATTGATTAATTTCAACCAAGTGCGCATCACTCATTTTACCCATATTACTTACGAGGATCAAGGCTTTGTTGCCTGTAAATAGCTCCTCAGAGAAATCCCCATCATCGTTCCAAACAGCAAAATCAGAAATCTTTGGAAGTGATTCGGGATTGTTCAAATTCATTTCCACAAACTCCAAATTCTCATCATTGGGATACTGGTCAAAGTTAAGAAGCGCCCCATTTTTTTTCATTACATAGGTGTATTCTAAAGGAGAAGATGGAAGCATATTTTTTTGAATGTTGACTCCAACTTTATATGCTCTAAAATCAATGAAGGGCAAGTTTTGAATAGCAACCACTGCTAAAACAACCGATAGAACTGAAACTACTACTGTGAGGACATTTGCCCACTTCGCAGACGTTTTTGGCAAGTCCTTTTGGAACAAAAATAAAATGGAAATCAAAATCAAAAGAATGACATCCTTATAGAAAGATTGCCAAGGCGTCAATTTGATTGCGTCCCCAAAACATCCACAATCAGTTACCTTGTTGAAATAAGCAGAGAAAAGTGTCAGGAATGTGAAAAACAAAATCATCAAGCCCAAGGACCAAACTGTGAATCTGCTCATAACACCAAGTATTAACATCACTCCTAAGACCACCTCAATTACGACTAGAAATACTGCCAGCTCGAGTGCAAAAGCCTCAAAATATGCAAAAAAACCTGCAATTTCATTTGAAAATACATCAAAATATTCTTCCAGTTTAATGGATGTCCCCACTGGATCATTAATTTTGATCAGTCCCGAAAATATAAATAAGCCACCTACTAAAATTCGGATGACCCAGAGAAATCCATCTTTAATCATGGTAATCAAGTTTAATTAAACAAAATACTGCGTAATTTATCATATCCTGATAATTAGCTTCTACACCTTCGGATACTAAGGTATGACCCTCATTGTCTTCAATTTGTTTTACTCGGAGGAGCTTCATCAACACAATATCGGTCATAGAACTGATCCGCATCTCTCTCCAAGCCTCACCATAATCATGATTTTTATCTTCAAGGAGACTTCTAGTCTCATTCGCCCAACCATCATATACAGATTCCAAATCTACAAAAGGAATTTCCATGCGCTCATCTTTGCTAAAACTAATCTGGAGTAAGGCGATTAAAGAATAATTGATTATCCCAACAAATTCATCAACTATCGGATCCTCTACTTTCTGGCTCCCTCTTTCTTGAATTGATCGTATGCGCTGCGCCTTAATGAAAATTTGATCCGTTATGGACGAAAGTCTAAGGATTCGCCAAGCTGTGCCATAATCAATGGTCTTCTTTCGGAAAAGTTCTTTACATCGGCTGATAACTTGCTTATATTCGTCACTAGTTTTATTATTCAAAGTGATTTATTTTTATGATTTCTTTACTCGATTCTTCTAAAGACGAAGATAATTTATTTCCACAGAAAAATACATTTCAAATCAATGGTCGGTTGATTATATGGGATAGACCTTTGGTTATGGGAATTGTTAACCTTACTCCAGACTCCTTTTATAAAGAGAGTAGGACAAACAACTCACTTGAGGTCGCAAAATCTTTATTAGAAAAACATATAAGTGAAGGGGCGGACATTCTAGACCTAGGGGGTTATAGTTCAAGACCCGGGGCTGATGATATAAGCGTGTCAGAAGAAGAAGACCGTGTACTCCCGGTAGTTGAATGGCTAGCCACAAATTTTCCTGAAACTTTAATATCAATCGATACATTTCGAAGCCAAGTAGCTGAAAAAGCACTAGACAATGGAGCTCACATTATCAATGATATTTCCGCCGGTGAATTAGATCCAGAAATGCTGCCTCTGATGGGGAGAAAAAAAAGCCCCTATATAGCAATGCATATGCGCGGTAACCCAAAAACCATGCAACAACATACTAATTATGAGGATGTTATTTTGGATATAATGTACTATTTCGCTAAAAAACAGGATGAATTTAAAAAATTTGGCATAAAAGATGTAATAATTGATCCTGGGTTTGGATTTGCAAAAACTATTAAACAAAATTTTTGGATATTGAAGAATTTGCAACAGTTCAGAACCTTTCCATTTCCTATCCTGGTAGGATTATCGCGGAAATCGATGGTTTATCGAACATTGAAAATTGATAGTTCGGAGGCATTAAATGGATCTACCGCACTACACATGCATGCCTTGGGACATGGGGCAAACATCCTTCGAGTTCATGACGTTAAAGAAGCTAAACAAACAGTAGAATTATATAACAATTTATATCCCATCATTTGAGCTTACTTTTTAAAATTGGCTTTCTTAATGTCTCTATAGTAAATATGATAGACATTGCCTTGGTTGCAGCTTTGCTGTATCAGGTCTATAAACTATTGAGAGGCAGCGCAGCAATCAAGATATTCTTAGGATTCCTTTCCATTTATTTAATCTATCTTCTTGTCCGCGCACTTCAAATGGAATTACTTTCCTCCATTTTAGGGCAATTTATGGGAGTCGGTGTGATCGCAGCAATAATTATCTTTGCTCCCGAGATTCGAAAATTCCTCTTAATCATCGGAAAATCTTCACTACTTTCTAATGACAACATTTGGAGAGATTTGTTCTTTTTTTGGAGAAAACGAGATAGCGGAACGTTCAATATCAGTCCCATTATAGATGCTTCAAAAACATTGGCAGGAAGCAATACTGGAGCTTTGATCGTATTATCAAAAAGTACAGAATTGAAATTCTATGCAGAAAGCGGAGATATCCTAGACGCAGAGCTTTCCAAACGATTGCTTATTTCTATTTTTAATAAATACAGCCCACTTCATGACGGTGCGGTAATCATTCATAATGGGAAGATAAAGGCAGCTCGCTGTATTCTTCCTGTGACGGAGCGCGAGATTCCAGCTCAATTCGGATTGCGACATCGAGCTGCTATCGGAATGTCAGAAGCTACAGATGCAATCGTTTTGGTTGTTTCTGAAGAGACAGGTCAACTTTCTATGACCAAGAACGGAAAAATCCTTCATAACATGTCTTTCCAAGAAATCCGCGATACCATTAATGAATATTTGAATAATGAAAATGTTGATGATAGATTTGAGGATATCAAGGAATATCAATCACAAAAAAAAAGAAAACTCGAGATGATTAAAAAAGATATTTAATTACATAATTATCTACAATTATGCCACTAACCTAATTTTTCTTTGCTCAACCGGCAGGCCCGCCAAGGCGAGGCAGGCAGATGACATCCCGCTAGCCATCGTGAGAAGTACCAGTACTGCTAGTGTTTACGATATATTAAGTTGCTTTTTGATTTTTACTGGTGCAATTGCGGATATACATGAAAAAATATTTGATCCCTCATTCCTTATTAACAAGAAAGCCAGCTGATGCTGGCTTTCTTGTTCTATTTAATTTGACCTAGATCACTCCAAGCTCTTTTCCAGCTTCGATAAATGCAGCTATAGCCTGATCCAGATGAGCTTGCTCATGTCCTGCAGAGATCTGAACTCGTATTCTCGCCTGACCCTTAGGTACTACTGGATAGTAAAAGCCAATCACATAAATTCCTTTTTCTAAAAGCTTTTCTGCCATTTTCTGAGAAAGAACAGCATCATACAGCATCACCGGTACAATCGGGTGGCTTCCAGGCTTGATATCAAATCCCGCAGCATTCATTTTTTCCCTGAAATATGTAGTATTAGACTCCAATCTATCCCTGAGCTCAGTGGTCTCGGAAAGTAAATCTAAGACCGCTATCGAAGCACCTGTGATGGAAGGAGCTAAAGTATTTGAAAATAAATATGGTCTAGAACGTTGACGAAGTAGCGCAATAATTTCTTTTCTTCCTGAAGTGAATCCCCCAGAAGCCCCACCAAGCGCTTTTCCTAATGTCCCAGTGATGATATCCAATTTACCCATGACTCCACAATGCTCATGAACTCCTCGTCCAGTCTTTCCCATAAATCCTGTAGAATGACATTCATCAGACATCACTAAAGCACCGTATTTCTCAGCCAAAGCAACTATTTTATCCAATTGAGCGATTGTACCATCCATCGAGAACACACCGTCGGTTACAATCATCATTTCCTTTGCTCCAGCCAACTTGGCATCTTGCAACTTTTTCTCTAGATCCTCCATGTTGTTATGCTCGTAACGATACCGCATGGCCTTACAAAGGCGAACTCCATCTATTATTGAAGCATGGTTAAGGGAATCAGATATAATTGCATCTTCTGGCCCTAGTATTGGTTCAAAAACTCCAGCATTGGCATCAAATGCAGCTGCGTAGAGAATGGTATCTTCTGTTCCCAAAAATTCGGAGATCTTATTTTCCAGCTCTTTATGAATGTCTTGGGTGCCGCAAATAAACCGAACTGAGGACAATCCGAATCCATGCGAGTCAATTGTAGCTTTTGCAGCCTCTACCACCTTTGGGTGAGAAGAAAGACCTAAGTAATTGTTGGCACAGAAATTCAATACTTTTTTACCCCCTGCAATAGTAATCTCTGCATCCTGAGGCGAAGTTATAATCCGCTCATTTTTGAATAAACCAGCAGCTTCTATTTCTTTTAACTCTTTCTCTAATTTGGGCTTTAATGTATCGTACATAAATGTTTGGTCTGAAATTAATGCTGTAAATAGGGTTTCTGTTTGTTGAAAACCTGATGAAAAGAACTGTTTTTTCTTACTTTTGATGATTGAACCCCAAATGTAACCAAAAACCTAAGAAGGTTATTTGGGTGATTTTAATCCCTTTCTATGGAAAAAATTTTAGTCATTGGAGCTGCCGGACAGTTAGGCACTGAATTAACCAAGTCGCTCAGCGAAAGTTTCGGATCTGAATCTATCATCGCTACAGATTTGCATGAATCTTGTAGAACTAAGTTTGAATATTGCCGATTTGAAGGCCTGGACGTGATGAACAAAGACAGATTGCAGAACTTAGTGAAAAATGAAAAAATAACTCAGATTTATCATTTGGCAGCTGTACTCTCCGCTACTGGCGAGAAAGATCCAAATTTCGCATGGCAGTTGAATATGGATAGTTTACTCCACGTATTGGAGTTGGCAAAGGAATTTAAATTGGATAAAATCTATTGGCCTTCTTCTATCGCTGTTTTTGGACCCAACACCCCAAAAATCAACACTCCTCAATATTGTGTAAAAGAGCCAAACACAGTTTATGGAATTAGTAAGCAAGCTGGAGAACGCTGGTGCGAATACTATTTCCAGAAATATAATGTTGATGTGAGAAGTCTTCGATATCCAGGATTGATCGGATATAAATCTCTTCCAGGAGGTGGAACGACCGATTACGCAGTGGATATTTATCATAAGGCCTTGGCTGGTGAAAAATTCAACTGCTTCCTCCGAGAAGATAGCTACCTACCGATGATGTACATGCCGGATGCCATCAAAGCCACTTTGGATCTGATGAACGCCCCTCGAGAATCGGTAAAAATCCGCTCAAGCTACAATCTCGCGGGAATGAGCTTTTCTCCAAAAGAGATCTTCGAAAGCATCAAAAATCATATTCCTGGATTTGAGATTGAGTACAATCATGACTTCCGTCAGGCCATAGCGGACTCTTGGCCGGACAGTATTGATGACAGTTGTGCCACAAAGGATTGGGAATGGAAACCTGATTACGATTTGAATGCGATGACAGCGGATATTTTGAGAAATCTACCGGATTACTTTCCTGTCAAAATGTAATTCTAAGTTTAAATCTGATTTATTATTCATTTATTTCTACTTTAATAAACGTTGGCAATCAGCTTGGTAATTAATCCGCACCTATGACAAGAATATTATAAAAAATCACACGCCGACACACTCGCGGATCGAACGAATAAGAAAGTAAAATTACTCGCGTGGAGTTGTTATAATCCTACCAAGTTCCAACCACGCTTTCTACTCCTAATCGGGATAATCCATGTCATTTAACCATTAAGTTTAAATATTTTAAATAACTACAAATTTTAAAATTAATCCTTTGTCCAAATACTTCAACACAGGAGAGAGTTCCACGTCTTATATAGCCCAATTTAGGAAATAAATCATGCTTAAATCAGAATGGTTGTATATCTCAATACTATCTGAATTGGTGACATTTTTTAAAGAATATCGAATTTCCCTATTTTTAACACTTTCATTTTTGGATTATAATCATTTTGTTTAGACTATTCTCAGAATAAAAAAGGGCTAATTCATCTGTAAGATATTCAAAACAATTAAAACATGAAGGGCTGGGCAAAACTACCAGAATACAGTTTGTGCTTTTTGAAAATTTATCATCAACAATTAAAAAAAATCCTGATTTGTTATACCTTCCGCTATCAATTGACTTAGATCATCAACTTTTTCAACAGGAAAACTCTCTTTTGATTTTTTTTCAGAACATCCTACGAGTAGAAAGAAAAGAATTACTAAGTTATTTTTCATGGAATAAAATAATAATAGGATTATCACCTTCTTTCAAATTATTTAATTCCTTGATTTGAGCAAAAGCACCACCTTCTAAGGGCAAAGAAATATAACCAACTCCATTTCCCAAAGAACCTATCCTCATTTCTTCATCCAATTCAATATTAAGTTCTTTACCATATAATTTAAACTTAATTTTCTGACCAGAAATCAGACTCTTATCTTTCTTATTATAAATTGAAATAAACGGTTTTCCAGAGTTAAAAAATTGATAAATAAGAAACTTATTTGACTGGAAAACATTGCCCACATTAAAGGATTTGTCTGTAGAGTTGATAAAGGTGAATACATCTACGATCGTAGAGTAGCCCCTATTAGTCAAATCCCTTTCTAAAACCTTTTTATCTTCAAAATCAATAAAGTATTCTACTTCGGGCACTCCACTTTGATCAATATAATAAATTGAATCATTAAACGAGTTTACAAAATTAAAGCCATCTCTATCTGTACCAGAGAAGTAATCGCTTCTGTTAATGTGTAGGTATTTGGATTTCTCTTTATTGAAAGGGAGATAAGAATCCTCGAAAGAATAACCTGTAGCGAGATTTTCACCAGAAAATTTTAGTAAAGAATATGGCTTATCTGCAGACATCATATAGCCAGGTGTCCCTAACAAATTCTCCTTAAATCTTTCGATGCCAAATAAAGGAAATCCCAAATTATAATTTATTTCGAAGTTAAAATCATAGTCAAATTGGAGTATATTTCTTTTATTTGAATCATAAATCCAAATCCTATTCTGATCACTTAGCAAAATTACATCAGTTAAATTCATAAAGTTGTTAGGACCATCAATTTCTTTTTCAATTTTCGAGATGAATTTACCAGCTTTATTAAATTTATAAACCGCTCCTACACCTTTTATAAATAAGTAATCATCTATTAGGACTTTATGTATAAAATCAATGATTGAGGAATCATTCGTTTCCAATGGTATTATTTCGCTTATTTCGAAATACTCATCGAATTCGAT
>JBDNIP010000253.1:0-2135 GCA_041688245.1 Algoriphagus sp. | reverse complement strand
CAGGAGCGGCAGTTACCTCTTTGGATAATTCAAATTTGGGCTGGGAGACTACTGCACAGTTTGATGTAGGATTTGATATGGCATTTTTGGATGATAGAATTTCATTTACTTATGATTATTACCTAAAAAATACGACTAATCTGCTTTTTGCCGTGCAGATTCCCCAAGAATCAGGATTTACTAATTTCAATGACAACGTTGGAGAAATCAAGTTTTGGGGCCACGAGTTTTCGATTAATGCCACCCCGACTAAAGGTGTATTTAGATGGAATATTAATGCCAATCTTTCTATCAACCGCAACGAGGTTATTTCTCTTGCCGAAGGAATCGACCGGGTATATGGCCAAGTCCACATCACTCAGGTAGGACAGCAGTTTGGCCAGTTTTATGGACTGCAGAAGCTAGGCAACTATGCCAATGCAGAAGATTTGGCAAATTCACCACAGGTCCCAGGAAGATCTACTGTAGGTAGTATCAAGCTCCAGGATATCAACGGCGATGGGATAATTACTTTTGGAGGAGATAATGATGACAGGACTATAATCGGAAATCCTTTTCCAGAATTTACTTATGGAATTACCAATAATTTCAACTACAAAAACTGGGATATGAGTATAATGGGATCAGGCTCTCAGGGACAAGATATATATATGAGACACCTTTTCTCTACTGCCAATTTGGATGGAGTATTCAATATGGTACGAAGAGCGGGTGATCGCTTTAGATCACCGGAGAATCCAGGAGAAGGAATTTTTGGTACTACTGTGGGTGGTGGAAATGTAACAGGGGTAGAGCGAGATTGGACTAATAGTAATTTTGTATGGGACGCTTCCTTTTTCACCATCCGAAATATCACTATGGGATACACATTTACTAAGCTTCCTAAAACCATCAAATCTCTCCGCCTATATGCATCGGCTCAGAATGTGTTCGTCTTTACTAATTATTGGGGAGGACAAAATCCTGAAGTTAGTATGCAAAACAATGGTCAGGGAGACGGTGGAAATCTAAGCCCGGGCTTAGACTTGGGACCATTTCCTGTCCCTCGTACTATCACCTTTGGAGCAAATATTAATTTTTAATACTGATCTCAGTAGTTGATCAATTCCTAAACTGAAAAAAATGAAAAAATATAGCGTTTTACTTCTTTTCCTAGTTATGGCTCTCTCAAGCTGCGATGACTTTCTGACAATAGCGCCTGAGACACAGCTGAGTTCGGTGACATTTTTCCAAACTGAAGGTGACTTTGCTCAGGCAGTCAATGCTGCCTACGCTCCTCTGCGCAGCTATTACAATGGACAAGCGTGGCTTTTAGGTGAGTTGCACTCGGACAACGCCTATTATATGCGAAATGTGCTCTTCGGAGCAGTGGAAAATCAAGAGGATCTGGCAGACTTTTCGGTGCCGGTAAGCAACGGAACTACCCCAAATGGAAACGTCCTTGGTGCCTGGCGTACGCTGTATTTGGTTGTAGCTCGTACCAATCAGGTGCTGGGCACAATCGATGCAGTAGAGTTCAACGAAGCTTCTAAAAATAATATCAAAGGTCAAGCTCTTTTCCTTCGGTCAATAGCCTACTTCCACTTAGTTCGCTATTTCGGGGCTGTTCCGCTTCATCTTATGCCAGTTTCAGGCCGGGAAGGTTCCGCGCTACCTTTGTCAGAGGAGTCAGCAGTACTTGATCAAATCGTTCGGGACTTGGTAGAAGCAGTGCAGTATCTTCCACAGAAGTCCCAGCAGCAGCTAGGTAGGGTTACTCAAGGGGCCGCTCGGACATTACTGGCTGATGTATATGTCTACCTCAAGCGTTGGCCTGATGCCGAGCAGATTCTTGCTCCGGTCATTTCTTCAGGAGAATATTCCCTAATGCCATCCTATGCTATGGCTTTCGCTGGAAATACAAGCAATAAAAACAACTCAGAATCAGTTTTTGAGGTGCAGTATCTAGAAGGTCCAGAGGGACTTCAGGGTTCTTTCCTGTATGGTTTTGTTCCAAGACCTATGACTGTAGATGAGGTGCGATCACTGTTCGGTACGGCAAATCCACAACCAATTGATGGGCAGGGAAATAATATTCCTACGCCAGATATCATTGCAGCCTATGAAAATGGAGATCTACGCAAAGATGCCTCAAT
>JBDNIP010000026.1:0-12280 GCA_041688245.1 Algoriphagus sp. | reverse complement strand
TAAGTGGACTCAATCTCCTGGCAATTCAAATGCTGGCGGTAGATTTTCTGATCACAACTACATCGATATGAGGTATGCGGAAGTGCTTTTTATCGCTGCAGAGGCGGGAGCAGAAGTGGGTAAGCCAGGCACTGAAACAGCTGGATATCTAAATCAAGTCCGTGAGCGAGCTAGAAACTGGGGAGGAAGAAAGACGGATTTCCCTGAGGATGTTGCGACTGGTCTGACCAAAGCTCAGTTAATTGACTTGACCATGGATGATCGCCGATTGGAACTCGCTTTCGAATGGAAGAGATGGTACGATATCAAGCGTAGGAAACTTGGAGAAAGCGTTTTCCGAGGACCCAACAGTCTTGAGCCGAGAACGAATTTTGACCCTTCAAGAGATTACTTATTTCCGCTACCAAATTCAGAATTGATCATAAATCCGAATTTGGCACCAAATAATCCCGGATATTAATCCTTAATTTATTTCAGGGTCAGTTTTACTTTGGTGAGAATAGATTCTGATTACCCAAAATACCATGCAGAAAAAACCGTTACTTTCTTGGCTTTTTATAGCCTTAGCTGTTGTTTATTTTACTCCGGCAGGAGGACAGACTCCGCAAAAACCAGATGTGGGAAAAAGTATAGAAATTGCTCAAGCTCATCTGCAGAATAGTCTGAAAGCACTCAGCGATAAGACACTTTTTCCACGATCCACCAAAGCCGACGGCTCTATAAATCTAGTGCCGGCTAGAGACTGGACCAGCGGATTCTATCCGGGAAGTCTTTGGTACCTATATGATTATACCAAAGAAAAAGTTTGGGCTGATTCGGCAGCGTCAAGGACAGCTGGATTGGAACGCGTTAAGCTCAATACTCACACCCACGATTTGGGATTTGTACTTTATTCCTCTTTTGGCAACGGCTTGAGATTGACTGACAATGCTGCCTATTCACCAATATTACTTCAAGGAGCAAAGACATTGATCAAGCGTTTTGATCCAGAAATCGGAAGTATCCGATCCTGGGATTTCAAACCTTGGCAATATCCGGTCATCGTAGACAACATGATGAATCTGGAACTTTTGTTTTGGGCTACCAAATTCAGTGGAGATTCTATCTTTTACGACATTGCCGTAAAGCATGCAGATACGACTCTGAAAAATCATTTTCGTGCAGACAACAGCAGCTACCATGTAGTGGATTATGATACCCTGACAAATGAGGTGCTTGCCAAAAAAACCCACCAAGGTGCGGCAGACGAATCTGCCTGGGCAAGAGGACAAGCTTGGGGGCTTTATGGATTCACCGTAATGTATCGGGAGACAGGTGATCAGAAATACCTGGATCAAGCCATCAAAATCGCAGCGTTTTACCTAAACCATCCAAGGATGCCTGAGGATCTTATTCCTTATTGGGACTTCGACGCTCCGAATATCCCGAATGAGCCTCGTGATGCCTCCGCGGCTGCTGTGACCGCTTCGGCGCTATTGGAATTAAGCAAATACGCTCCGGCGGAAAATGGGTATTTCAAAGCAGCAGAAAAAATGCTCGCCAGCTTGAGCAGTCCTGAATACCTGGCCGAGCCTGGCACCAACAACAACTTCATCCTGATGCACAGCACCGGGCATATGCCGAATGGAACTGAGATAAATGGGCCAATTACTTATGCTGATTATTATTACCTAGAAGCCCTGCTTCGATACCAGGCTGCCATAAGTAAATAATACACAGTTTACACCTGATATATCCATGTGGATTTTAAGCATTCTCATTTGGTTTCCCATTCTCGTTCAGCCTGATTCGGCAGTGGTCAGGATTGAAAATCAATTGGATTTACCTCGAGCTGAGGTCATTTCGATCAAAGTTGCTGATCTGGAAAAAATACTTGGGTCAAAAATCGGGGATGAAAGGATTAATGTTCAGGATTTGAAAACAAGCAAACTCGTGATCACTCAGCTTGTTGATCTCAATCAGGATGGAATCGTTGATGAACTGCTTTTTTGGAGTGAAATCGGTCCAAAAGAATCCAAAACTTACCAAATACGAATTGGAGAAAGCAATCTCGAAGAACCTAAAGAGAACTTGAGCACCTTTGCAAGATTTGTCCCGGAACGGATCGATGATATTGCTTGGGAAAATGATAAGGTAGCTTTCCGAACTTATGGGCCAGAAGCGCAACGCTTGACCGATGAAGGCTTGAAGGGCGGTACACTTACCAGTGGGATTGATGCCTGGCTGAAACGAGTGGATTATCCCATCATTGATCGGTGGTACCAAAAGCATATCGATGGCGGAAGCTATCACAAGGATGCCGGCGAAGGCTATGATCCCTACCACGTCGGAGACAGTCGTGGAATCGGCGGAATCGGGGTCCTTTTATGCGATTCGCTATACGTATCCAAAAATTTCATCGATTACAAAATTCTCACAACAGGCAAGCTCAGGACAATCTTTCAACTGACCTATGCACCTTGGCAGGCTGGACAAGCAAGGATCCAAGAATCTAAGATCATCTCAATTGACAGAGGAAGTCAATTCTTCAAGATGGAAATAGAATTGAAAAGTTCGGAAAAAATTCCAAATGTAACCGCAGGCATTACGTTACATGAAGGAAACGGAGTAACAGAGATTAATCGCTCTCAGGGTTGGATTAGCTACTGGGAAACGATCGATGATGCAGGGCTTGGAACTGGTCTGGTGATCGCTCCTAAATTGATCAAATCAGTCTTTGAAAAACGAACTTCCAAAAAAG
Organism: Algoriphagus sp.; assembly: GCA_041688245.1. Lineage (GTDB taxonomy): Bacteria > Bacteroidota > Bacteroidia > Cytophagales > Cyclobacteriaceae > Algoriphagus. The sequence goes on along the minus strand of JBDNIP010000026.1, from coordinate 9,540 downwards.
ATCAAAGCCATCTATTTGTCAGCTTCGATCCTAAAAAAAAGATAAACTACTATGCCGGATTTGCCTGGCAGAAAGCCGGGGAGATCCAAACAAAAAAAGAATGGACAACTCACCTATCGGAATTTAGCCAAAAGGTGAATAGTCCTTTGAGGGTCAAATTGGCACTCAAATAAATTTATTAGAAACAACTATAAATTTGAATTTGAGACAGAATGTCTGGATTCACAAACCCAAAACCATGAAAAAAGCCACATTTGATATCCGATTCGCTGTCCACCACAGGGAATTCAAAAATATGGATACTACAGCTCTTCGGGAAAATTTTTTAATGGAAAACCTATTCCAAACTGACCAAGTCACGCATGTGTATGCACATTATGACCGACTGATTATCGGGGCGACTGTACCGATGAATCATCCTGTCAGGCTGGAGACTATTGATCCCCTCAAATCGGAATACTTCCTAGAAAGGAGAGAATTGGGAATCATCAATATCGGCGGCAAAGGTGAAGTAGTAGCAGATGGAGTTAATTATACCTTAGAAAATAAAGAGGCCCTTTACCTTGGAAAAGGAACTAAAGAGGTGACCTTTTTACCAGGAGATCAATCAGCTCCTCCAAACTTTTATTTCAATTCTGCTCCTGCACATGCAGCTTTCCCTTCCAGAAAAATCGCTGCCTCGGATGCTGAAATAGTAGAAACCGGTGCGATGGAGCAAGCAAATCATCGAATAATCCGAAAACTAATCGTCAATAGTGTGGTGAAAACTTGCCAACTTCAAATGGGACTCACCGAACTAAAACCGGGAAGCATTTGGAACACCATGCCTGCTCATACACATGATAGACGTATGGAGGCTTATTTATATTTTGATTTGGCTCCAGAGCAGATGGTATGTCATTTCATTGGCGAGCCACAGGAGACTCGGCATATTTGGATGAAAAGTCATCAAGCTGTTTTATCCCCACCTTGGTCCATCCATAGCGGTGCCGGCACGAGCAATTATTCTTTTATCTGGGGAATGGCAGGAGAGAATCTGGATTACGGAGGCATGGACGTGGTCAAAGTAACTGACTTGAAATAAGCGATGAATAACCTATTTGACTTAAGTGGAAAACGAGCCCTGATTACTGGAGGAACGCATGGCCTGGGAATGGCGATGGCAAAAGGACTAGGAAATGCAGGTGCAGAATTGCTTATCAATGGTCATTCGCCTGCAAAGCTAGCAGCGGCCCTCGAAGAATATCGAAGTGCAGGCTTAAATGCTACAGGATTTCTATTTGATGTGACCAAAGAAGATCAGGTCAAAACGGCAATTGCCGAAATAGAAAAAGGTGGTCCGATAAATATTCTAATCAACAATGCCGGAATCATCAAGCGGATCCCCATGGAAGACATGGAAGTGGCGGATTTTCGCGAAGTAATCGACGTGGATCTTGTCGGTCCATTCATCGTATCAAAGCACGTAGGAAAAAAAATGATCCAGCGCAAATCAGGTAAGATTATCAACATCTGCTCAATGATGAGTGAGTTGGGGAGGAATACCGTGTCTGCCTATGCTGCAGCGAAAGGCGGACTGAAAATGCTCACACGAAATATGGCCACAGAGTGGGCCAAACATAATATTCAGGTAAACGGTATAGGCCCTGGCTACTTTGCCACAGAGCAAACTAAGCCGATCAGAGTTGACGGTCATCCCTTTAATGAGTTTATTCAGAATCGAACTCCTTCTGAACGCTGGGGAGATCCAGAAGACCTTATGGGAGTGGCTGTTTTTCTATCCTCATCTGCCAGCGATTTCGTCAATGGACAAATAATATATGTAGATGGCGGTATATTGGCCACCATTGGCAAACCCTCCAATGAATAGCCCGCAACTTAGTTCTAGCTTGCTTTAGGATGAAAAAGAAAACCACCATTCACGATATTGCCGAGAACCTTAATGTGACCGCATCTACAGTTTCTCGGGCGCTAAATAACAACCCAAGAATTAGTCTTAAAACCCGAAAACTTGTACAGCAAGCCGCAGAAAAACTAAATTATCAACCCAATAATATTGCAGCAGCATTGCGCAGCGGCAAATCCAATATCATAGGAATCATCGTCCCAACCGCAGATCGAAGCTTCTTCTCTTCGGTGATTTATGGAATTGAAGAGATCGCCAACACCGCAGGATTCAACGTGATGATCTGTCAAAGTCACGACAATTACCAAAATGAAGTCAACAAAGTCCAAGCTTTGCTCAACGCAGGCGTAGATGGCGTGATCGTTTACTTCGCTAAAGAGACGAAGGACTTTAAGCACTTTAAGAAGTTAATCAACAATGGTACTCCGCTGATTTTGTTTGATCGATCTACCCATGAATTGGAAGTCTCTCAGGTAGTCATTGATGATTATTTGGGCTCATATATGGCAACAGAGCATTTGATTTCACAAGGATACACCAGAATTGCGCACTTCACCAGCAACGTGAAAATCAGCATCTACAAAGACCGACTTCGTGGCTATCAGGAAGCCTTAGCAGCGCATGGATTACCGCTGGATGAAGAATTGATCTTTGAATCCAACCTTCAATTGGAAGATGGTCGAGCCAGTATGATGGAAATTCTTGGAAAAGGGCTAGAAGTGGATGGGCTGATTTCCGCTTCGGCCATGGGAGCAATGGGTGCCATGCAAGTGTTGAGAGAGCACCAGATTAAAGTTCCGGACCAGTTTGGAATTGTTGGTTTTGCCAATGAGCCATTTATGTCCTTCACAGACCCTCCACTTTCCACAGTGGAGCAACACAGTAAGCGGATAGGAAATAGTGCCGCGGGGCTTTTCCTACAGGAAATCGCATCTAGGCAATCTAAATTTATTCCCCAGAAAATCGTCCTAAAACCCGAATTGATTATTCGTGGATCCTCAGTGAGGGCCGTTGAGTAGATTTCTGCTAGCGCAAGAATCCTCATTTACGCGATTAATTCTATGATTTCAACGTTCACTATGTGGTTAAAAAATTACCACCCTTCCATTTTGGCGAACCGTTATCCTCCCAATTAGCATCATTCCGGCCAAAAGCCGGAACCCTAATTGTCTTTTTTCTGCAAAGATGTCTCACCGCTGCTGCTATTTCCAGCGATGGACATCCCTGTAGCTCAATTTATTATTCGGAATTCAACATTCCTCATGCGATATTTCTCCTTTGTGATTTATTTCAACTTTCTGGTTTTAGTTTTTTCACTTCACTAGAGCTTCTCGATTTCTCCCAAATACTTTTCCGCTTGCTCTAAAAGTTCAGCTTTATCCTTCAACTTATCTAAGGTTCGATAGGCCATTCCGATCCTTGGATTTTTCTCCAGTTTAGCTCGGTTTCGGTCGTAAAAATGCCAATAAAGTGAATTAAATGGACAAGCTCCATCGCCTATTTTCTTATTGGGATCATAGACACAATGACTGCAATAATTACCCTGCTTCTTAATGTAATTTGCAGAGGAGACATAGGGTTTGGTACCGACAATTCCTCCATCGGCAAACTGGCTCATACCACGTGTATTGGTGATTTCAACCCATTCGATGGCATCGATGTAGATACCGAGGTACCATTGATCGATTTCATCTGGATTAATTCCTGCTAAAAGCAAGAAATTACCCGTAACCATCAATCGCTGAATGTGGTGTGCATAGGCCTGCTCCAAGGATTGGGTAATCGAGTGACTCAGACACTTCATTTTTGTCTTCCCGGTCCAAAACCAGTCTGGCAGTTTTCGATCATGATTGAAAAAATTCAATTCCGCAAAGTCAGGCATCTTGGCCCAATAAATTCCGCGCATATATTCCCGCCAGCCGATGATCTGACGAATGAATCCTTCGACCTGAGAAATGCTGATTTCCGATTGATTCTCCTTCCAGTGATTCTCCACTTTTTGGACTACTTCCAAGGGTGAGAGCATCTTTGAATTCATAGCAAAGCTCAGCCTCGAATGAAAAAGGAAAGGGTCCCAAGTAGTCATCGCATCTTGGTAATCTCCAAAATGAATCAAAAGATTTTCACAGAAATAGTCCAAGACTTCCAGTGATTCACCACGACTTGTAGGCCAGTTAAATGCCGTTTCATCAATAGTCCCAATGGTTTTCACTCCGGCTTTTTCGATCATTTCCACTAGTGACTTTACAGATTTCGGATGGAGTTTTGGCTTGCGCAAAAGGCGTTGATCTTTTAAAGCTGAGCGGTTTTCAGAATCAAAATTCCACTTGCCATCTAGGGGTTCTTTTCCCTCCATGAGGATATCAAAATCTTTCCGCATCTGACGGTAAAAGGTTTCCATCAAGAAGGTCTTTTTACCTTTGAAAAAGTTCTGCAAATATTCTCTTTCGGTAAGAAAATGCTCTGTCCCGACCGCTCTTGATTGGATTTTCAACGTATCTGAAATTTGTCGAAGCTGCTGATCCAGCCGATACTCATCAGGAAGTTGGTACTCAAAGGAATCAAAGCCTTCATTTTTGACCAGTTTAGCAATCATCTTTCCGAGATCTTGCTCATTTTCTGACTGGTCTAGCTTGAAATAGAGGACGTCATGGCCTGCCTCTTTGAGATGATCGGCAAAATTTCGCATAGACTGAAAATATGCGACCACTTTCTGAATATGATGCGCTACATAATCCGTCTCTTGACGCATCTCCAGCATGAGGTAGCTCGTATTCGAATCCGCCTCATCAAACCAGGAATGAGCTAAGTTCAATTGATCACCTAGGATCAAACGTAAGGTTTTCGACATAAAAAGGGGCTTTACGATTAAAGCCATTTCGAAATCGGATTGTTTATGAAATCAATATTTAAAGCAAGGCATGGAGGAAGTTCTACCTCTTCCTTTAGAAGGTCCTGCCGAGAAGCTGTACCGCAAACTGACTTCATGTGCGTCATCTGTATTAGTATTGCCCAAGGAAGAAAGCATGAAGTTATGGCTATATCCTATGTCTAGTCCACCACCAAGAGAGATTCCGAGCAAGGCGATAATTGATTCTTGATTTGGCTGCTCTTTCTGTGCCACCGGGATTCCTCAATACCAAAAACCAAAGGCTGAATGTTTACCTGCGCTCCCATATCCAATTGGGAGAATGGCCCCTGATTTTTATAATTGAAAGCCAGAGTTAGCTCCTTAGTGCCCAACCGCTTATTCATATACTGCGATGATGATCCTCCGGATAAATCAAACTTTACCCCACCATGTGCAGATACTTTCAATGGCAAGCTGCTATTAGCTCCATCCAGGAAGGAAATATTAGGCTGAGTCAGGTGATGACCAGAAATCCCAAACCATACATTTTCAGTATGAAAGAGCATCCCAAAGCCATAATCCATAAATTGGTGACGAGCGCCTGCTCCTAAATTTTCCCCACTGAAATCCCCAATCACACCTGTTTGATCGTTGATTTGGCTTCCAAATACCAAATCTCCAAAGTAGGCATCTCGGTCCACATAGCTCACTTGGCCTCCTACGCGAAGGAAAGAACTAAGTCCCAGTCTCAATCGGTAGGCATAGGTAGCCCCAATCTCAGAGACACTAAGATTAGCCATGCTTTGCTGAGATTTATTCACAATCAATCCAATCCCACTATTTGCACTGAAGATGTAATGATCTATGTAAGCAGAGTAGGAAGTAAAAGATTGGTCCAGACTTGGCCATTGATTTCGATAGTTTACTCCGATTCTGGTCATTTCTGAAGAACCAGTCATGGCGGGATTCAAGTACTAGAGGGCAGCATAAAACTGTGAATATTGCACATCTTGAGCAGAGCTGTTTAAATTAAATACGGTCAGCATAAGTGTCAGCAAGATCAGGAAGAAGCTGTTTTTCATACACTATATGATTAAGGTGATTCCACCCGTTCTTTCAAAAAAACTTCCATCGATGGAGGAGTAAGTGATTCGGTACAGGTAATTACCGCCAGGAAGTACCTGCCCTTTGTGTGTGCCATCCCAGCCCTCACCCTCAAGCCCAGAGCAGAGCTGGAATAAATCCGCTCTCCCCAGGTATTGAAAATATCCATGGTGAAAGAGGAAACTGCTTTAACTTTAGGAATAAAGGTGTCATTCAGACCATCGCCATTGGGTGTGAATGCGTTAGGAATAACTACCAATTCGCTAGCACTCGAAACTTGAATTGTTTTTGATTCTTGGCTAGCGCAGCCATAGGTATCAAAAGCTTTTAGAATTACCTGAAAGGTTCCTGCTTTTTCAAACAGGTGAATTGGATCTTTATCTTTTGAAATTTTCCCATCTCCGAATTCCCATTCCCAAGCGATAAACTCATTAGAAATCACACTTTCGAAGACAATCTCTTCAGATACTTGAACTTCCACTCCACTGTTGATTTCCAGCTTTCGATAGTTGAAGTCAATCCTTCCACCTTGGGAAGCTTGATTAGGAAAATCAACTTTGGCCTCCGTCTCAACACTACATCCACCAGCATCAGTAATCGTTACGTTTATAATTCCAGATTTAGAGAAATTGATTTCACGCATGTTTTTATCACCAGTATTCCAAATTATGTTGAAAGGCTCCTTTCCACCTTGAATCGAAACCCAGGCAATCCCCTCGATTGATCCCGCCACAATCCACATCCAACATAGATTCTATTCTAGCAGTAAGCGCTGAAGGCTCTGAGAGCTGAATTGACTTAGTAACACCGCAGCCACTTTCGTCGGTTACGATGACTTGGTACGTTCCTGCTTTTAAGTTGCTTCGGCTTAGGTCTCCGGATGTCCCGTCAGACCAAGACAGCGTATATTTCCCTGATGCGCCTTTTATTCCAAGCTTAATCTTTCCATCTGCTTTCCCTTCACAGGAAGCACTGGTCGCTTCAATCACATTCACTTCCAAAGCAGAGCGAGAAGAAATTTTGAATTGCTTTTCAACACTACAGCCATAAGCATCAGTTGCTCTGACCGAATAGTTTCCTACGGCTAAGTCTGAGATATCTTTTGTAGTAGCCCCGCTGTTCCATAAATAGGAATAAGGTGTTTTCCCGCCCGCCACAGTTAAAGTAATTACTCCATTCACATCACCTGTACATGAAGCTTCAGTGAGAGAACTAGAAATAGTCATAGCTAATGGGGCTTCTATTTTGAAGCTTTTTTGGAGAGAGCAGCCTTTTTGATCAATGATTTGCACTTGATAATCACCTGCGGGGATGTTGTTCAGATCTTTTGAGCTTGAACCGTTATTCCACTTATATGTATAAGATGCAATTCCACCTAATACATATAAGCTTATTCTACCATCTGGCTGTCCAGAACATGAAGGAGATTGAACTTGATCCGCTAGCTGTATTCCAGCATTGCTACTTTTAATCTCAAAGGATACGGTTACCTCGTAGTTGAATATATCCAAAACCGAGACTGAATAGGTTCCTATCGCCAAGTCACTAGTTTCCCAAACATCTTTCAGACCATTACTCCAAGTATTTGTGTAAGGCTCACCCCTACCAATCTTTACTCCAATTTTAGCATATCCATCAGCGGCCGAACTACATGAAGCATCTCTAGTAATAATTTGATTTAGTATCATAGGGAAAGGAGGTTGTATAACAACTCGCTCTGTATACTTTCTTCCTTCTGAATCGGTGATAGCTACGGTATAGGTTCACGAATATAAATTCGTGCGATATTTGGTAGTCTCGAGCGTATTCCATCTGAAGATATAAGGTGATTTGCCCCCTGTTATATCCAATAAGATGGAGCCTTTATCCGTATGTGCACATAGCGCAAGCTTGCCAGAAACCTGTACAGAAATCTGTTCCGATGAAAAGGCTCTTAGATTTTCAGAAAGGCGACTTGAGATCTCAAGTGAAGATTGAGCAAAAGAATTTTGATTCACACTTATTAATAGTATGAGAATCAAAACACAATATAGACCAAGATCTTTTTTCAAATTTCATAAATTTTATAAGCACAAAAATTTTTAGGTTTTAAAATTTGCCTTACAAATAATATTTTATGTATTTCGTTTTTAAGAATAATATTTTATGTAAATGATATACAGAAAAATGATATTCTTAAAAAATGGCTAAGGCTAATAATAAGTATAGATTAATTCTATTTAACAAGGCTTTAGGGAGTAGTGCTGAAAATGAAATCAACGTCAAAAGTCTACTAATCCGTAAAAAATTTATGCGTACCAAAAAGCTGTGGGAGTGCTACTTTTTTTGGCTACAAAAAGAAAAAGACCTGAAAAATCAGGCCTGAAAAAAAATTAAATAATCTTATTATTTTTTGTCAAAATTGAAAAACGATACCTAGTCTTTCAATAGTTAAAGCAGGGAATAGTCCTAGATTTCATATTTCGGCTTTTGATATCTCCCCAAAGGAAGGAATATGTGATAGATACTTCATGCGCTCCACCGGAATTTCTAATCCCTAGCTTTGATACAGTGACATCATAAGAATATCCTATATCCAAGCCGCCTTCGAGAGAAATGCCTACCAGGCCAATTACCGCTTCATTATTAGGCAAGCCATTTTTAGTTGGTAAGCCTCTATACCAAATCCCAAGAACTAGTGGATCCAGAAATAATTGAGCGCCTACATCAAGCTGATTGAATGGATCTTGCTGTTTGTAATTAAAGGCAATAGAAATTGATCGCTCCGCATAGGCGTGTGTAAAATAATTTCTTCTCCCGCCTTGTAGATCAAATCGAATTCCACCTTGGGCCGATAATTTCATAGGTAGTTTCGAAATCTGTCCTTCTACGAAAGAAATATTTGGCTCAGAAATATGATGTGCAGATATTCCCAGCCAGATTTTATCCGAATAAAACATTCCTCCCAGACTATAGTCAAAAAAGCTGTACTTACTATCAATAGGAATCCCATTTAATTCATCTGTCATCCCTCCTACAGTACCATTAATGATATCGATCTGAGTACCAAAAACTAAATCAGAAAAAAATGCATCGCGCTGCATATAACTAGCCATACCACCAACTCGGAAGTACATATTATCACTCAGCTTCAATCGATAAGCATAGGAAAGGCCGACTTCATTAGTGGAGAGATTGGCAAGACTCTCCTGACTCCCATTGAAAATTAATCCTATTCCACTATTGTAGTCAAAGAGGTAATGATCAATATATGCTGAGTAGGAATTGAAGTTTTGATCTAAGCCCGGCCATTGATTCCTATAATTAATTCCAATTCGTGTAAGCTCACTAGCACCAGTTAAAGCCGGATTAAGATAAAGCGGCGATGCATAAAATTGAGAATACTGTACATCTTGGGCCTGCGAATCTTGCATTGTACTGATTAGCACAAAATAAACCACAAAATAAACGCCTAATAACTTCCTCAACATATTCTTATGGTCACTCCCTAAAGACAAAACTACTCATTTTAGTAGCTTGACCACAGGAAATTGAATCTATAAATGTGGATTTTGAAACTACCAGGACTTATAATTGGGGTCAACCAGGTTGGCTTCCATCCTGCTAGAGATTGGGAATAAATTTTCAAGCCTCTGAGTAAATCAGCATTAATCAATAATAGACATTATCACGAATTTTA
>JBDNIP010000252.1:0-2951 GCA_041688245.1 Algoriphagus sp. | reverse complement strand
TATTTGATAAATACATCGGATTGGGCTTTCGGGTAAATCACAACGATGTAAAAGTATCAGAGGGAGGCACTATTGGTGGAGATGGCCCTTCTCCTATTCTGGAGGATAAGTATCGAAATCTCAGTTAGGCACTAGCACCAAATTTAACCATCGGGTTCTTGACTGGGAAAATTCGCCCAGAGAAATAACACATTCATTTTTCCAAGCAATCTTTTCTTTTCCTCCCCCAAAAAAACCATCCTTCCTCTTCACCACTGATCACTTTCAGGACAGTTACTTATTTGGCATCTGTTAGCTTTGGGAGATTATTTGATTGTCTTTCAGCCAATTTACAGCTACCTCAAACCTATTTTCTCAGGCATGAAAAATTTTGCCAAACCCTACCTCTCAAGATTTGTATTCCTATCAGGGCTTTTCTTGCTCATCCAGACTTTTAGCTTTGCGCAGCAAAACCAAAAGCCCGGTAAAGTCAGTGGCAAACTGCTGAATAATTCAAGTAAGGAATCCATTCCTTTTGGCAGTATTGCCATTTACACACTGCAAGACTCCCTGGTTGATGGAGCCATCTCCGGCGAAAAAGGAGAATTCGAAGTGCGAATACCCTTCGGCACCTATTACGGATTGATTGAATTCATGGGCTTCGAATCAGTAAAAACAGGCAACTTCTCGCTTTCTGCACAGCAGCCAAATTTCAACTTGGGAGAGATTTTCATTGAATCTGCAGCAACAGATTTGGCAGAAGTAACCGTGCAAGGAGAGAAAACGCTAATGGAGCTTTCGCTCGACAAGCGAATCTTTAACGTCGGAAAAGATCTGGCAAATGCAGGAGCAACAGCCTCGGATATTTTGATGAATCTTCCTTCCGTGTCTGTGGATACGGATGGAAATGTCCGGCTTCGCGGTTCCGGCAACGTCCGGATTCTGATCGACGGCAAACCTTCCGGCTTGGTCAGTTTCAAAGGTGGTGCAGGCCTCCGGCAACTTCAGGCAAATATGGTTGATCGAGTGGAAGTAATTACCAATCCCTCCGCTCGATATGAGGCAGAAGGCATGGCCGGTGTCATCAATATTATTCTCAAAAAGGATAACAATCAGGGTTTTAATGGCTCCTTTGAAGTTATTACCGGTACACCGCTAAACCTCGGCTTATCCACCAATCTCAATTACCGTAAGAATCGGATCAACTGGTTTATCAATTATAGTCTCGCAAGAAGACATCTCCCCAACGTAGCCGAACTCTACCAGGAAGTATATAATGCCGATGGATCGACTTCAATTCTGAGTCAAACTAATTCGGGAATAGTCAAAAGCTTCAATAATACTATCCGTGGAGGGCTTGATTATTACTTCAATGAGAAAAGCATCTTGACCGCTTCCTACCTCTGGAGACGAAGCGATGCAAGACGAATCACGGACATTCGCTATGAAGACTACTTAAATAGCTTTGATAATTACCTCGGCTATGCGCTGCGTCAGCAGGATGAAACTGAAGCAGAACCGAACTCGGAGGTAATTGTGAGCTACAAGCGCAGCTTTGAGCAAAAAGGCCATGAACTCAACACCGCCTGCACTTACCTGAATTACTGAGAGCGCTCAGATCAGACGTTTACTTAATCTGCTTTCTCTGCCACACGGCAATCGCTTCCAAATTCAGATTTGTTGCAAACTTCCCTAAATGACGAGTACGAAAATCAGTATTTAATTCAGCTGGATTATGTGAAGCCTTTTTCTGCCAATGGGAAATTTGAAACGGGCTTGCGAACCAGTTTTCGGAATATGGAAAATGATTTCCTTGTGTCAGAGGCAAATGAAAGTGGCGAACTTATTCCTCTGCCCGGATTGGATAATATTTTTCTATACAATGAAAATATCCTCGCAGCCTACGGCATCTGGGGCAACAAATCAGGGAATTGGAGCTATCAAACCGGAGTTCGTGTGGAGCATACCGATGTAGAAACGATCTTGGTTGAGACCGATGAGCGCAATCCAAGGAGGTACACCAATCTCTTTCCAAGTGCGCATTTGACTTACACTATTTCTTCGGAAAATGCCTTCCAATTGAGCTATAGCCGAAGAGTTCGACGACCGGTTTACAACGATTTGAGTCCTTATGTGACTTTCTCTGATCAGCGAAATTTCTTCAGTGGAAATCCTGACCTCAACCCGGAGTTTACGGATGCTTTCGAACTGGGATATATCAAGTACTTCGAAAAGGGGACACTTTTCTCCACGGTCTATTTCCGAAATACCACTGATAAAATCGAGCGTATCCGAACTGTCAACGACAATGGATTCTCGGTGACGGCACCTTTTAATCTGACAGGTGAAAAGTCTTTCGGGGTGGAATTCAGCTCTGATTACAAAATCAATGAGTGGTGGAAACTGGATTTGAACTTAAATTTCTTCCATGCAAATATCAACGGAAGTAATATTGAGTCGAATTTTCGCGCAAAAACTTACAGTTGGCTTCTGAGACAGACTTCTCGCTTCACGCTGGAAAATGGAATGGATATCCAAGTTCGGGCAAACTACGATGCACGCCAAAAAACTGCTCAAGGCGTACGAAAAGGGATTTTCTTTATGGATCTCTCCGCTAGTAAGCGAATTCTAGGTGAGCGAGGCAACCTGATCTTGACTGCTAATGACATTTTCAATTCTCGCAGAAACCGCTACATCATCGAAGGCGAAAACTTCTTTACCGAAGGTGACTCACAGTATATCCGACGGCAGATCAACCTGACGATGAGCTATCGATTGAGGCAGTAGGGATGTGGGATGACGGATGTTGGGTGACCGGTGTTGGGTGGCCGATGCTGGATGACGGATGCTGGATGACGGATGCTGGGTGGCTGATGCTGGGTGACCGATGTTGGATGACGGATGTTGGGTGGCTGATGCTTTGTTAACTGTGAAATCTCCTCGAAGGTATCAGTACCTTTCCAAGACCATCG
>JBDNIP010000251.1:0-3424 GCA_041688245.1 Algoriphagus sp. | reverse complement strand
TGAAGCTTCTGTTTCAGTGAGTTCAATAAAAAAAATTGCTTCGAGTTTGTAAATAATCATCCTAGTAAAAATCTAATTAAAGCACTCGTAACCACAATTATCCAGCTGATTGAGACGGTATAAATTAAAACAAAATCAATCATCCAATAATCCTCCATATAAGTCAAGCCATTCAGGATTCATCCCATGAATCAATTTTTCCTTTTTGATTCGGCTACCAGCTTTCAATTGTTTTTCTCTGGAAATTGCCTCTTCAATGTTATGGAAGTTTTCAAAGTAAACCAATTTGCCTAAGTTATACTTTGCAGAAAATGAGGTTCGATGTAGTTTCTCCTTGTGTTCCAAAATTCTTCTAATCAAGTCATTTGTAACTCCTATGTCTAATACTGTGTTGTTTTTATTTGTCAAGATATACACTGAGCCGCCTTTTTTCATAAGTTATTGATTAAGAATAAACAAAATTGAAAGGGTATGCACCAATAAACCCGACTGAAGCAATCTGTATCGTCATTGCGAAGGAGGAAACAGAATTCAAATGGTAAATCCCAATCACCCCGACTGAAGCAATCTGTTTGCTTTCTACTACCATCGTAAGGATTGCTTCGGATCGGCTGATTAACTGCTTAAAGATAACTAGGATTTGATCCTCGCAATGACGCTTCGGATTAGCATTTACCCGGTAAAAGCATGTTTGCGGTTAATCCTCGCAATGACGCTTAGCATACAATCCTCCCGCCGCGGCGGACAGGCGCAATGACGGGCAATTACGGAATCATACACCCCCTCCAACTCCCGCACCATCCGATTCATGCTGAATTTCTCGACCACTCGCGCTCGCGCTGCCTTTGCAAACTGGGAATGTAACTCAGGATCTTCCAATAGCTGAACAGCAAAATCTACCAAACCTTCATAGGCATCAATTCCGGTCAAAAATCCCTGAACTCCATGCTGCACCATCTCCCCTATTCCTCCTGCACTAGTCGCCACTACTGGGACTTCACAGGACATCGCTTCCAGCATAGCTATTGGCAAGCCCTCAAACTCTGATGTACTCAGATAGATATCCATAATCGATAGGTAAGGAATCACCTCCTTCTGCAAACCTACCCAATGAAAGTTTTTTTGCTTTCCGGATCTTTCAATTTGCGAGATAATCCGCTCTCGCCAGTCCCCATCACCTACCAATAAAAAGTGAGTCTCTGGACATCGCTCCAAAATCTTCAAGGCCACATCTACCCATATCCATAAGCGCTTCTGTGATCTAAAAACGGCGACTTTGCCTATCACGGGGGAAGTCGAAGGGATATGGAGTTGGTTTTTAAGATCAATCATCTTTACTTCTCTTTGCAAAGCACCAATACCGCCTCCCCCCCTTTGCAAAGGGGGATTTAGATCCTGCTCCCTATCAGAATCTGAATTCTCCCAATGACCCGCTACTGTCACTTCTTCCGACTCCCAACTTCTGACTTCCATCTTCCGCCCGCCACTTTCTGTCTCCCGTCTTCCGTCTTCGGTCTCCCTTTTAAACACCTCCGTATTCACCCCATTCTGACTCACCTTCACTTTCAATCTTCCTCCCCTTCGGTAGGGATCAAAAATAGAATTCAGCTGCATGGAAAGTGCCACTTCGTTGGATACCGCTATGGCAACATCCTGATGCTTGAAGGTAAGTAGATTACCCCAATAGGAGACTATATTGTAGCGATCCCAAGTATTGTGCTCAGTATATACGATGGGAATCTTAGTCTCTTTCCCTACAAATCTTGAAAGAATCCCGGCCCAAGGCAGATGCGCATGAATAATATCAATCTGGTTTGCTGCAACAAATTCTTTCACTCGCTTTACCTGAAAAAACAAACTCAGATTACTGGCAGGAATAAGATGCACCTGAATTCCAGCCGCTTCCAACTCATCCACGATATTATTCTGCTGATGGTAAAAATAGAGGCAGTAAAACTCAAAACGATCCTGATTATGCACCAAGGCAGTTTCAGGAATCAGCCTTTCTGCTCCGCCTCTACCGAGGGATTTGATTAGGTGGAGTATTTTTATTTTTTTATTCACTGGATTCGTTATTGCGAAGGAAGAAACAAAACTCAGAGGGTACGCCCCAATCACCCCGACTGAAGCAGTCTGGATAGTCATTGCGAAGGAGGTTAGAGAATTATGCTTTATTGAAGGATTTACCCGACTGAAGCAATCTGTATCGTCATTGCGAAGGAGGAAACAGAATTCAAAGGGTAAATCCCAATCACCCCTACTGAAGCAATCTGTTTGCTCTACTACCATCGTAAGGATTGCTTCGGATCGGCTGATTAACTGCTTAAAGATAACTAGGATTTGATCCTCGCAATGACGCTTCGGATTAGCATTTACCCGGTAAAAGCATGTTTGCGGTTAATCCTCCCGCCGCGGCGGACAGGCGCAATGACGATTCGGATTAGCCAATTTACTTCTAGGGAGAGTGTTCAGTATTAATTCTCACAATCACGCCAGAATAAAACCCTTCAAACTGTTTTGCGATTTTTTCAATGGTGAAATCAGTACTTACCAATTGGAATGCTCGTTCGGTGATTTGATTTTTTTCTATCTCTGTCAATTGAAGAACCTGATCGATCGCTTTAGCAAATGCTTTCTGATCGTCTGCAGGGATCAGCCAACCCGTTTGATCTGTTAGGACTTCGGAAATACCTCCGACACTATATGCTATTACTGGAACTCTGCAATACATAGACTCCAGAATTACCCCTGGCAAACCTTCAATTTTTGAGGGCATTACCACCGCTTTTGCGTGGGATAATATGGGGAAAATATTATGCTGGGAAGGAATCAATTGTACGCTATCTTCTAAACCATACGCTTTTATTTTATTCAATAAATCGCTTTTCAAAGGTCCATCCCCCAGAAACACCAAGTTTAGATTTGGATACTTCTCATAAATCAATAAGAAAATATAAAGCATGCCTAGCGGATCCTTTTCGGGAA
Source organism: Algoriphagus sp. (assembly GCA_041688245.1). GTDB lineage: Bacteria > Bacteroidota > Bacteroidia > Cytophagales > Cyclobacteriaceae > Algoriphagus. Next base: position 439 of record JBDNIP010000251.1, on the reverse strand, counting down.
CTAAACCCCCGATCTGAAGCAGGTAATTCTCTGGAAGCGTCAGGTCTGATTTTTCATCAATGCCTTTTTCTAGTTCAAGGGGATCAATCCCAATAGGAATCACCATTGATTTATCCTCCGGGGTCCTGAATGTTTGATGGAGATTAGCTTTTGAAGCTTCAGAGACCGACAATATACCTGAAACTTGATTTAAAAGCCATTGGTTAAAACTTCTATGGAAGCCATTTCTGATGAAATCTCCCATCTGATTTGCATTTCTGTAAATTATGGGAGTCTTCCAGCCAAAAAATATTTTTGAAAAAACTGAAAATTTCAAGGTATCCGCAGCATTTGCTTGGATTACCTCAGGGTTAAATCGTTTTACGATTTTGGCAAAATCACTCCACGCTTTAAAATCAAAAAACCGCTTGCCTATCGGTCTATTTAATTTGATCAGCTC
>JBDNIP010000250.1:0-3867 GCA_041688245.1 Algoriphagus sp. | reverse complement strand
CTGGGGGCGAAAGTTTTGTGGGCATGCACCCCATTCCTGTGGTACATGGCTTGACTGTAGGAGAATTAGCAAAGATGATCAATGGCGAAAAATGGCTCAAAGGAGGTCTTCAAGCCAATCTTGAAATAATTCCCGTTGGAAACTGGACACATAATACCCGATACAACCTCCCGGTAAAGCCTTCTCCAAATCTCCCAAATGATCTATCCATCCGGCTTTACCCTAGCACCTGCTTTTTTGAAGGTACGATTGTATCACTCGGCAGAGGCACGCTTTTCCCATTTCAGACTTACGGCTATCCAGATCCTGCTTTTGGAAAATTCACCTTCACACCTGTCTCCATCGAGGGCATGTCCAAAACTCCGCCACTACAAGATAAAGTCTGCTATGGAGTTGACTTGAGAAATGAATCACTCAATCACCAGTTCACTTTGAAATACCTGTTGGATGCGTATCAAAAATCTGGAAAAGGGAATGCTTTTTTCACCGATTACTTTAACACATTAGCAGGTACTGATCAGCTGAGAAAAATGATACTAGCAGGGAAAACTGCATCAGAAATTGAGGCTTCTTGGCAATCAGACCTTGAATCGTATAAGAGGCTAAGAGAAAAATATTTGATTTATAAATAATTCGAGTTGAATGTATCGAATAATGCCGGCAACGATACTTCTTCACTTTTCTGGAACAAAGACTGCTGCGACCATTTCGATAGTTCGTCATGGCTTTATAAATTCTAAAATTGGATACGGCTTTTGTCTTTTATTGACAGAAAAGTTGATGCATGTAGCTCTTAATTACGGTACGCTAGGCTGTACTTCTAAAATCAATTGTTTAAACAAAATTTCTAGTCAACAACTTAAAAAGTATGTCAAAATCACTTCGAATCATCTATATGGGAACGCCAGAGTTTGCTGTTCCTGCCCTTGAGTTATTAGTCCAAAATGGCTGGAATGTAGTAGGCGTAATCACAGCTCCAGACAAACCAAAAGGTCGTGGACAAAAATTGATCCCTTCCCCAGTCAAAGAAGCTGCGGTGAGACATGGTCTACATATTCTACAACCGACCAATTTAAAATCCCTTGAATTCCAAGATGAATTGCGGGCTTTAAAAGCAGATTTACAAATTGTAGTTGCTTTCCGGATGCTTCCTGTAGCAGTCTGGGATATGCCTCCTATCGGCACATTTAATCTCCATGCATCATTGCTTCCCAATTACCGTGGGGCAGCTCCGATCAACTGGGCAATCATCAATGGCGAAAAAGAAACTGGAGTGACTACCTTTTTTCTCAAGCATGAAATCGATACCGGAAGTATTATCTTCCAAGAAAAAGTAGCAATCCTTCCTGAAGACAATTTAGGTTCGGTCTATGAAAAATTGATGGAACTGGGCGCAAAACTGGTTTTGAAAACAGTGGAATCGATAGCAGCAGATAAGGTAGTTGCACTTCCACAAGACGAGTCAGAAGCAATGCATCATGCTCCAAAAATCTTCAAGGAAACAGGAGAAATCGATTGGGCGAATTCTGCTGAATCCATTCATAACTTGATTCGTGGGCTTTCACCTTACCCTGCCGCTTGGACCGCTTTGGATGGGAAGTTTTGTAAGATTTTTAAAACTGATATCTCTGAAGAAAACTTGTCAAACGTAGCTTTTGGGAACTACAACTCGGATGGAAAAACATTTTTGAAATTTCAAACCGGAGCTGGAAGCTTAGAAATTCTTGAACTTCAACTTGAAGGCAAAAAACGGATGAAGATCGGAGACTTTTTGAGAGGGTACAACTTTTAAAGATTGGAATTAAAAATTATGTTCATGCTGCTACGTGCACGTACGGAATTAAAAGAAAATCTTGATCGGAATCGGATCAAATTCCTCTCCCGATAACCAGCGCAATCAAAGGGGGCAAAGTCTGTCCCAAATATCGGGAGGGATTTTTCAAATTAAATCAGTAACAAATTTGGCTGAGGGCATCTTTTCGGATGTACCTACTAAGAATTGATCATTTTCTGACGATTCTAATCCATCTGACTTTATTGACTATTTTTATTACTGGTGATATGGTGGAAAAGACGCCAGCGGTGTCACATACAACCAGATAAAGGCCTGTGAACAGTAATCACCACGCCGGAGCTCAGGACAAATTTAATTTGGATATTTATGGCGGGCCACCACAGAATTATAATCAAGTGACTTTCACTCCAGACCAGTGGAACCACTTTTAGAGTAGGATACCAGTTCAAGTCCTTCAGTATAGAAACAGGCTACAGTACTTTTGATAATGCTACACGTGTTTCGCTACCCAATATTGGAACAGTAAATTCCATCCAGAATGAAAATATAAATGCGATTCCGTTGACTTTGAAGTATGATTTCTTGATCGGTGATAAAAGTCGACTCCGAGTTGGACCAACTTTTTCTGCCTATTACATCATAGCTACCAATATGGAATACAGTAGAAGTGGTGGTCTTGGTAGTGGTGGAATAGATTATCGATTAAACTACACCATCGGGGATTTGGATATAAACGGTAAGATATTTTTCAATGCATGCGTATATGCCGAGTTACCCATTTTCAATTCCAGTTTGATTAATTTCAAAATCTCTCAGAATTTTGGAAGTCCAAAAGTTGGAGTACTTGATATTACAGGAGAGGCAGACGGAAATCCAGTCAGTTTCGAATCAGCGGGTACATTAAATGGTTTTATGCTTGAAATGGGCTACAAGTCACCTCTGAATCTCCTCTTAAAATCTGGAAGAAGCAGTCAATAAGTATCCGTTTAAAAACTTTTAACGAAGATTTTTTTGGTCTTATGTGAAATGAGTTTTTCCATTTTGCTTAAGACCTATTTGTGTGGTCTGAGATTTTTCACTAATTATTTTAATTTCCGATTGATTTTTTCGAACTTCTATTTTAAATCACTTTTAAATCAATCCATTATGAAAGACTTAGGATTAAAGTTCTTATTTATTTTTTCGTTGGTATCCATCACAAGTACTAGCGACGCACAATTCATCAAAAAACTGAAGCAAGCCGCTTCTTAAGGCATGGAAAGCGCCGTAGAAAGGAAAATGTCCTGACTGAGGATTCATATGTATTCACAGGGTTTGTGGTAATGGAGTTCCAAACCAAAGACGAGAAAGGAAAGTCTGGAGACCCGATGAATATCAAATCCTATCTCAGCAATTCAACAGAGTATACAGGGATGGAATTGGTAGAACCTAAAAAGCCTGAAGCGGTCACCTACATGATTTTTGACGCTGAAAACAAGGCTTCGATGCTCCTCATGGAAAGTGAAGGAACAAAACATAGCTTTGCTTACAAATTAAATTTCGACGCAATAGTCGAAGAATCTGAATCCTCAATGGAGGAGAGTGAAATTGTGGTAAAAAAGACAGGCAACAGCAGAAGTATTTTGGGATATGAATGCGATGAATATTCTGTAAAAAGCGATGATGGACCCAGTACCTATTAGATTACAGATAAGTTAATTGTTAGCACCAATTCATTCCGGAGTGGTAACAGTCTATTCTCCTCCCAGAAAATGCAAGAGAAATATGCCGACCATTTTTCCAACATGCCAAATGGTAATTTTATGGAAATGGACTTTCAATCAGCTAACGGTTCTGACGTACAAGTGAAAGTAATTGATATTCAAGCCTCTTTGCCTCAGATATTCTTAATGAGTGCGTATCCAAATATGATGCAGGCTATGAAGCAGCAGTAATTATGTTACTAATAGTTTTTTATCAGATTGAGGGCTGTTATATTCAAGCTAAACACTATTGAAAATGAAGATTTCCCTGATTGCAGCCGTAGCAAAAAATAATGTTATAGGCAAAGAAAATGACCTGACCCGGCGATT
>JBDNIP010000249.1:0-7050 GCA_041688245.1 Algoriphagus sp. | reverse complement strand
AGGTTCTACCCTTGAGTTAGTGGAAGATATAAATAAATTGACTTAATATATAAAACGTGCCTTTTACTGGTATCACGTATTGGCTGATTTACTGAGCTTTAGGAGAATCAACTAAGTTAAAATAATACCTAACTCCTGATTTCTCCATTAAATTCGCGGTAGAACCAAAGAGAATAGATATACATACTTTTAAAATCATTATACATTTCACTCTCCTGATTTTTGGCTGGTGATATGAGTAAATAAGCGAAATCCATAGATTCAACGTAATCTAACCCAAGCTCGTACTAATTTTATTCATTTCCTCAGATAGGCTTTATATCATCCACACTCTAGAGTTTTTATCAATAATTCCTCAATAATGATTGATATTTTAAGATATCCCAAATTTATTATGGATAATCAATCCTTTTACATTCTATACTCGCCATTCAACCCTTGTCCGAAAGGAAGTTTTATGAACTATAAATACTATTTACAGCAAAGCTTCGCTTCTAAATTATCGGGAATTTTTTTAATACCTATAATTAATCTATCCGACTCCAAAATGCAGTTTGATTCTTTGCAACTATGACATGATCCTGATTTTATTCTCGTATCTGTTGGAAAGGCAATGCAGGCCGATGACGTTCCGATAGCCATCGGAAGAAGTACCGGCAATACTAGTATTTATCATATACTGAGTCAGTTTTATCTTTTGTAGGCTTATAACTAGACACACGCAAAATAAAAAGTAACTTTGTTCATTCGTTCTACAAATTTAATTTCTCCTATGAGCCAAACTAAGTTGAAAAATCTCTTTTTAGATCAAAGTAACGATCTATTTTGGATGATTGACCTTGACTTCAAGTTGATTTACGCCAATAAAAAGTATCAAAGCTCGATGAAAGAGATCATCGGGAAAGAAAAAAAGCTGAATGAATCAGTATTTTCTGACTGTTGTACCAAAGCTTATACTGAAGAATGGAAAGCCTATTACTCCAAGGCAATTAATAGAGTACATTTTGAAGTAGTAAAACATTCATACGATCAAAATTCAGATCAACTTCAATATACTCAAGTTACTTTTGTACCATTAACCGGAGAAGATCAGAAGGTTTTTGCTGTAGCTTGTCAGTCTAAGACTATTACACGTATTGTAAAAGAAAAAACTGAAGAGCTTCAATTGATCGATGCTTCCTTAGATGTCTTTTGTACTGTCAATGAACAGGGGAATTTTGTGTACGTGAGTGCTGCTGCTAAGAATCACTGGGGGTACTCACCCGAAGAATTGGTTGGCACATCGTATCAAGATTTGATTTTGGAGGAAGACCTGAACAAAACGGTCGAAGCAATTGAATCCATTCACAGTGGTCAGGAGATTAAATCTTTTGTAAACCGATACAAGAGAAAAGATGGTAGTATCGCCTACAATTTATGGTCTGCAAGGTGGGATAGTAATACAAAACTAAGATATGCCGTAGCCAGAGATGGAAAGGATAAAATTGAACAAGATGAAAGGGTTCTCAAAAGTGAGCAACGTTTTAAAGCGCTCATCCAAGAAAGTTGTGACTTGATACGGATACTAAATACAGAAGGTGATTTTACGTATGTAAGTACTGCAAGCTCGTCTATTCTTGGGATTGTGCCAGAAGAATTTGTAGGAAGAAATATACTAGAATTCATACATCCGGATGATGTAGAAGAAGTTTCAATTAATTTCCAAAAAACACTCACGGCTGATAGGTTAGTACTGGCACCTTATCGTGTTTATAACCACAAAAAAGAGTGGAGATGGTTTGAAACGATATTTACCAATATGCTGGATAATCCTGCTGTAGAAGGCATTGTAGGCAACTCGAGGGATATTACGGCCAAAATCGAGAATGAAGAGCAATTGAAACTCCTTGAAAGTGTCATCACCAATACGAAAGATGCTGTTTTAATTACCGAAGCTGAACGATTCGAAGATGTAGGCTATAGAATCATTTATGTAAATGCTGCTTTTACGCAAATGACGGGCTATACGGCTGCGGAAGTCATCGGTAAATCACCCAGGATGCTTCAGGGACCTAATACAAATAAAGAAGAACTAGCAAAGCTGGATTATGCATTCCAAAATTGGGAAGCTCATGAAATTACAGCTATTAACTACAAGAAAAACGGAGAGGAATATTGGGTAAACTTTACTGTGATACCTGTTGCAAATGAAAAAGGCGCGTATACGCACTGGATTGCTATCGAGCGAGATGTGACCGAGAAAAAAACTAAAGAGCTGAAAAATAAATTGTTATCCCAAATAAGCTTGGATTTTAAAGTTGAAAATAATTATACAACTGCATTGAACGAGTTATGTAAATCAATCAGTAGAATCGGAGATTTTGACTGGGTAGAATTATGGACTACCAATCTTGAGAAAAGTCAGATACTATATTAAGCCATTACGTACCAGATCCTAACGATGAAACTTTTTATAATGATGGCCTAGAGATTTATTCATTTAAAATGGATGAGGGTTTAGCGGGTAAGGTTTGGTCCCAAGGGACAGGAATTTTCTGGAACGATATTAAGAATAATAAAGATTTTATAAGAAAAGATGCGGCGAAAAAAATAGGATTAAAATCAGTTTTGGGTATTCCTCTAGTCTCCAATGATGAAGTAATCGGTGTATTAAAAATTGGGACGAAGAAAGATGCTGATTATTTGAGAAAATATATCCAAATATTTAAGTTGTTGGAGAAATTCATAGGTTCTGAACTCAATCGAAAAAAACTAGAAAATGACTTGAGTCATTTATTCAATGCGGTTCCGGACATCATTTGTGTATTGGATTTTCAAGGAAGATTTCTCAAAATAAATAAATCTGGTTGTGACTTGCTAGGTTACAGCGAAGACGATATTCTTTACCATGCCTTTGATGAATTTGTTCACCCCGATGATAAAGAAATCTTTTCAAATCAGCTTTTTGGCCCTAAAAGCGATGAAAGTACATTCAAATTTGATCTTCGCTACATTACAAGTAGTAATGATATTATTTGGCTAAGCTGGCATTGTGACCCTAGTCTCAGAGAGACTATTATATATGCAACAGCCAAGAATATTACAGAAGAAAATAAATCAAGAGAATTAAATCGCATAGTAAGAAGTCTGGCAAAAATAGGAAGTTGGGAGATTGATGTAGAAAATCAAACCGTTTTTTGGTCAGATGAGGTTCATCAAATTCATGAAACAGATCCAAACTCATTTGTCCCAGATTTTGAAAGTGCCATAAATTCTTATCGAACGGATTTTCGTCAATCTGTTCGTGCCAATGTTGGAAAATGTATTTTGACTGGAGAGCAGTATGATTTTGAAGCTGTTTTGATTACTGCCAAAAAGAAGGAAATCTGGGTACGTTCCATTGGAAATGCTGAATTTATCAACGGCGAGTGCAAAAGAATTTACGGTAGTTTTCAGGATATTGACGACCGTAAAGAATCGGAAATTAGATTACAGTCTTTCGCAGACAATATACCTGGAGTAGTCCTGCAATACTTGATTTATCCTGATGGCCTACATACCATAAAATATGTTACTGAAGGGGCACAAGAAATATGGGGGTTTTCTGCAAAGGAAGTAGTGCAAAATATTAAATTGATTTGGGATGGGATAACTCAAGATGGTGAAGTCGAAAAACTTAAAAAAAGTGTTGCCGATAGCGTAGCAACCAGAACAAAGTGGACTGCCCGATGGAAATATGTGATGCCAAATGGCGAAAAAAGAACCCATTTGGGATGTGGGTCACCTAGTTTTCTAGCAGACGGGACGGTGCTCTTCAACACTGTCATATTGGATGTGACAAGAGAAGCGGCTAATGAAGCACTTATTGAGCAGTATATGTACGAACTTGAACGCTCAAATGAAGAATTAGAGCGATTTGCATTTGTTGCCTCTCATGATTTACAGGAGCCTTTACGAATGATTACCAGCTTCATGGATCTATTGGAGCGAAAATATGGGCAGCAACTTGATGAAAAAGCCCGTCAGTATATTTATTTTGCGACCGATGGTGCAAAACGTATGAAGCAGATTATTCTTGATTTGTTGGATTATTCCAGAGCAAGTAAATCAACAGACGAAAAAGAAGACGTTGATGTGAATGAGTTACTATCTGAATTTGTACAGTTGAGACGAAAAACAATTTCCGAGAAATTAGCTGTACTTAAAACAGCTGGTCTGCCAGTTATAACAACCTATAAAGTAGCTATCATGCAGATCCTGCATTGTCTACTAGACAATGCACTCACCTATACCGAAGCAGGTATCCCACCGGTTATAGAAATTGAAGCTACAGAAAATAAGAAAGAGTGGGAGTTCTCAGTCAAAGACAATGGAATAGGAATAGACCCTCAATTTCATACTAAAGTATTTGTCATTTTTCAAAGACTTCACAATAAGGAAAAGTATAGCGGAACAGGAATTGGTCTTTCTATTACCAAAAGACAAGTGGAATTTTTAGGGGGACGAATCTGGCTAGAATCTGTACCTGGAAAAGGCACAACCTTTTATTTTACTATCCCGAAAATCAACTAATATGGAAAGTAAATCAATGAAACCTGCTCATATCCTTCTGGTGGAAGATAACGAAGGGGATATTTTGCTCACACTGGAAGCTTTTGAAGAATGCCAGGTTAAAATAGAAATCAGCGTTGCTAGAAACGGTAAGGAGGCTCTTGATTTTCTATTTCAAAACGGAGCATTTATAAACGAGAAAAAACCTGACCTCATCCTTCTTGATATTAACATCCCAATATTTAATGGCTACGAAGTTTTAGCGCGAATTAAGTCTGATTCAAATTTAAAAAAAATTCCAGTAATTGTGCTCACTACCTCTTCTCATCAAAGAGACTTGGATAAGGCATATGAATACCATTGTAACAGTTACATAATAAAACCGCCCGAAATAAAAGAATTTTTTAATGTTATATTAAAAATTGAGGAGTTCTGGTTGCAGTTAACAACCTTGGCAAATTAATATGATAAATCGTATGCAAGACTTTTCGGAAAATTTTTCTGCTCTTATAATTGAAGACAATCTGGGAGATTTCATTCTAATTGAAGATTATTTGCAAGAAAAATTTGAGAAAATCACGCTAGTGCACTGTCAAGATTATACAACGTCAGTCGATTACATGAAAAATTCAAAAGAAAAATTTTCTGTGATATTATTGGATTTAAACTTACCGGATTTGGGAGGAATTGATTTGATCAACAGTGTGTTAGTCAAAAGTGCTCAAGTACCCATCATTATTCTAACTGGATATTCAGACTTGGCCATGGCCAAAATTAGTCTTCAAATCGGGGTTTATGATTACTTATTGAAAGATGAAATAAATCCAGATATACTTTTTAAAACTATTATTTTCTCGTTAAATAGAAGTAGTTTCATTAATCAGATAGAAGCCGAAAAACTCAATTATGAAAATCTTTTCAACTTTAATCCACAGCCTACTTGGCTTTTAGATCTTGAATCTTTTAAAATAATCCACGCAAATATTGCTGCACAAAAGAAATATGGATATTCTTTAGATGATTTTTTGAAGATATCATTTACAAAGTTGCATCCTCTCGGGGAAGAATTACTGATAGCAAACAAATTCAATTCAACCGAAGATGAAGAATCCAAGAATCACTTCACGCATTTGTTGAGTAATGGACAAGAAATTAAAGTAGAGATTTATTTTAAGGAAATACAAATCAATTTGGATAGGGGACTGATTGTACAATCAAACGATATATCAAAAACATTGACGCGTATAAACACAATTGAAGTACAAAATGAAAAATTGAGAAGTATTGCATGGACACAATCTCATGTAGTACGGGCACCACTTTCAAGAATCTTAGGAATAGTAAATTTGATCGAACAAAAAACGGATAACCTAGAAGAAATCTTGTATTGGGTCAAGCAATTGCGGATTTCAACTGAAGAAATGGATACAATTGTAAAAAAGATAATAAACGAAACTAATAGCCTTAAGGAGAACTAGTTTTATTAAAATGGAAATATTTGTTATCGATGACGATCTAATTCAAAGAATGATCGTGTCAAAAATGATAAAAATCATTTATCCTAGTATATCGATTAACGAATGCGAAAATAGCAAGATAGGACTAGCTATGCTGGAACAGCATAAAAATTCTAATCAAAAGATTATTGTGCTTTTAGATATTAATATGCCAATTCTTGATGGTTGGGGCTTTTTGGACCAGATTGAGAAATCTAATTTTTACAACCTGCATCAGCTTTCAATTCATATTGTTTCTTCCTCAACTGATGAAAGTGATATTTTAAAGGCCAATCAGTATAAGTTTGTAAGTAAATTCTTTCACAAACCTTTGAGTAGGGAAGATCTAAATGCAATTATTGGTATTTATTGAAAATAAGTATTCGCTTTTTTGAAAGTTCTGTAATAAACTGAGGCTTTAATTTCGAGTATCCCTGCTACCTCTAAGTGTTGCTAACTGCTTAAATAACTGAACTGGTTTTATTGCCTAAACTAGGAACAAAATGATCAAAGAACCAATCAAAAATGTGCAACTTTCATCAAGTGGTCGTAAGTTGCTCAACTCACACAAAAGGCCTTTATTGTTGAAGATTGGTAGTCAACTGGCTTATCTTGCTCTGAATATTGTCGTCGACACGGGGTGGTTATCTCAAACCAATTTATAGTTAGATTTTAAAACCCAATAAAATTCTAACTAACCTAAAAATTCACTCACATACTTTTCGGGATAGTGTCAACTCTTGAAATGAAAAGACAAGAAACAAAGTAAAAAAGTCCAAAAATTGGATATTATTCACCGTAATATTTTTTTAGCGCTGGTCTTCAATCTTTCAGGAAAAAGGTTGAATTTAGAATTAGCATATCTGTAAAATTTATTATCGCCATTAATTGCTCTCAAACAAGGTGGACTATAAAAACGCTAAATCATCTAAACCACCATCAGTAGGAATTTCAACACCGATACCATGATTAAACTAAAGTTTAATTTTATATTAATTATAGTAGTTGTTTTTAATACTCAATT
>JBDNIP010000248.1:0-2639 GCA_041688245.1 Algoriphagus sp. | reverse complement strand
TTGAAAATAGGGAGGCAAGACCTGGCCCAAAGGAAAACTGAGGCATAACTGAAGGAAAGGAGCGGAGAATGATGAACTTAACTGACGGTACTGAGAATGCATTGGGAATTTGGAACCACCTAAAAATTCTTTGTGAAGAAAATAGGATATCAGTTTGGCTCAATGGGATATTGATCTGAGGGCATTGGGGCTAGAGTAGAAAGTGGTCAGATCGCATGACAGGAGGAAGGAGATGAGTTCGAGATTAAAAACCTTTTTCTGAGCCAGCAATAAAAACCTTTTATTTCATTGTACTGAACTGAAGGTGAGAATTTTAGTATATTTCCCTAAAGCTGTTGAATTTTTTAAACATAGCGCCAATTTGTAGCTCTTCGTAAAATATGATTTGAATAAATTTATTTCAACTATAAATGGAAAAGTACCTTTCGGTTATCAGACCCAGAACTTTCATAGCAATCGTAATCACTTGGCTTACTACTTTTCTTTCATTGGAATATAAGTTTCAATATAATTTTGACCTAACAATGATCAGTTTGGTAATTATATTCCCGCTGGTTTTTACCATTCGAAGTGCATTTAAGCGAAGAGAAAAGGCTTTGGAATTTCTTTCCAGATTTAAGGCTGGCATTATTACGGTAAAATCCAGTGTTGAAAGCAAGCCCAAAATTTCAATAGAAAAGAGACAGGAGTTGCTGGAATTATTACTCCAAATTCCCAAATCATTGATCGCTTACCTAGTTCCAGATCCCTTGCCTATTGAAACCTTGAGAACTCAAGTGACTGAGTTTAATGACTTACTAATCGGACAAAATGAAAAACTGAAATTCAGTAACTTATTACAGATTTTGGGTTTTATGCGTGATGCTCACTCGGGGATTGAGAATACAGTAGCAATCAAAAGCCATAGAACACCGACTTATATGCGTGCATATTGTCTTGTGTTCATTTATATCTATCCGATTATTTATGTGCTGTCCATCTATTTCAAGTTGAATGAAAGTACTTCAATGAACGACTCTTGGATCCTATATTCCTTGTCTATTGCATCTGCCTTTATTTTGATTTCGCTGTTCAATGTCCAAGAACAATTAGAAAACCCTTTTGATCAAGATGGTATGGATGATATCAAACTGGAGGAATTTGACTTGGATTTGCTTTATCTGGAAAATACACCCTTAGAAATAAAAGAAAGACTTCGATAAATATTCAATCCAGCAACTATGAAAAAGATCACAATACTTTTCTCAACTATTTTAATTGTTTTCGCATTGGTGGGCCAAATAAATGCTCAAACTTATTCAGCGCTTTTTTCTACAGAAGATCCCTTGGAAATCCAAATGCGGTTTTCCTCAAAGCAAATGAAAAATGAGACGAACGACTCCATCTACTTGGACTCTTTTTTGTTGTATAAAAATACTGAAGGGGTCTGGGACAGCTTAGATATCGATCTGAGAGCTCGCGGTAATTTTCGTCGAACTAACTGCTCTTACCCACCAATTCGAATTAAAATAAAAAAGAAAAAATCAAAAGAAACACCCTTCGAAGGTCATAAAAATCTTAAACTAGTCATGCCTTGTAATGGTTCAAAGAATGCTCCGAGCTACATCGCCAAAGAATACCTTGCCTATAAAATATATGAGGAAGTGACTCCTTACTTCTTTCCAACTCGAATGGTCAAGATTTCTTTCTTCGATGAAGACGATAGAAAAGGGGAGGAAAGTGAATTGCTAGGTTTCTTGATTGAGGATGATGATTTGGTCGCGGCGCGTTTTGGAGGAGAAATTTATGATGAGAAGAATTTGGGTCCATCGTTTTTGATGGATTCGGCAACTATTCGACATGATTTTTTTCAATACATGATCGGAAATACAGACTGGTCAAGTATGTTCTATCACAATCAGAAGATTATCAAGCTTTCTGACACAGCGTTTATTCCACTGGCTTATGACTTTGATATGACTGGCTTAGTGAGTCCGCCATATGCTCAAGTAAGTAATCTTCTGGATATTGAGAAGATTACAGATCGACTATATCGGGGATTTTGCAGAAATGAAGCCACTATGCAGGCAATTCGTAAGGAATTTCTGGCAAAGGAAAATGTATTCATGAACTTGGTGGATAATCAGTTTTTCATGGAAGAGCGGGATATCAAACTTGCCAAATCATACTTGAGGGACTTTTTTGAACTGATAGAAAATGATAAGCAATTCGAAACTCAGGTACTGATGATGTGCAGAAAGTAGCATAATTTTTAAATTTTGGAAATATCAAATTCTTCTTGGCTAAGTTATTAACGGACTTTATGTGATGTTGAAAAAAGAAAAATCTAAAGATAAACTCGAAAAGGAGAAACAAAAGAAGATTGACAAGGAGATCGAGAAATCAGAATCTCCTGAAAAAGATACTGCAAAATCACATGGGGAAATCTTGCGAGAACAGCTTAGTGATGCGCAGGAAACCTATGAAAAGAGTCCGCAAAGTATACTGTTGAGTTCCCTTACAGCCGGCCTTGAGATCGGATTCAGCTACTTGATGATCTGCTCACTTTTTTACTTTTTATCCGGGAAGCTCGCCGAAGATACCATCTTCAAGATGATGGCATTTGTTTATCCTTTGGGTTTTATTTTGGTCGTTTTGGG